>DATLJJ010000089.1:0-8218 GCA_035538975.1 Sphingomonas sp.
GGGGCTAGTCACCAGCTCGGCGAGCCCGTCGCCGGCGCCGCTGTTCTCGCCCAGCATCGACCGGACATAGTCCCCCGCGCGTTCGCGCAGCAGCGCGAAGCCGCCATCGCGAGTGCGGATCGCGAGATGCCGGCCGTCGCCGGTGACGAGCAGGTCGGGCGCGGGAGTGAGCAGCGCCCATACGAGCCCGGCCGCCAGCGGAAGCGTTCCCGCCCAGCGTACCGGTGTCCGCCACAGCGCAATCCACAGCCCTCCGCCGAGCATCGCCGCATAGGCCCCCGCCGGCATCGCGGGCAGCGCCGCCATCGCGCCCGGCGCCGCGGCTGTCAGCCGCGCGAGCCCGAGCAGCAAGTCGAGCGCGCGCGCCGTCAGCCACCAGAAGGGCGCGCCGATTCCCGCGGTGTCGAGCAACAGCGCCGCGGCCTCGAGCGGCATGATCACGAAGGTGGTGAGCGGGATCGCGACGATATTGGCCAGCGCGCCGTAGAGCCCGGCCTGATGGAAATGGAACAGCGCGATCGGCATCAGCGCCAGCTCGACGACCATCCCGGTCAGCAGCAGCGATGCGGCGCCCCGCACCAGCCGCGCGGCGAACGACTCCTCGCGCCGCACGAACCAGCCGCGAACCCGCGGGTTCTCGTGCAGCGCCACGATCGCGGTCACCGCGGCGAAGCTGAGCTGGAAGCTGGGCCCGGCCGCCGCCTCGGGCCAGAGCAGCAGCACCACCAGCGCGCCCGCCGCGACCAGCCGCAGCGTGATCGCCTCGCGCCCAAGGCTGAGCGCGAGCAGCACGAGCAGCGCAGCGATGCACGATCGCACGGTGGGCACCTCGGCGCCGGTGAGCAGCGTATAGCCGATCGCGGCGAATGCCCCCGCCCCGGCCGCCACCAGCGGCAGCCGCCAGCGCAGCGCGAGCGTGGGGCTCAGCGCGAGCAGCCGGAGCACGATCAGCATCGCCGCCGCGGTCACCGCGCTGACGTGCAGACCGCTTACCGACAGCAGATGCGCCAGCCCGGAGCGCTGCATTGCCTCGGCGTCCTCGTCCGAGATCGCGCCGCGGTCGCCGGTCGCCAGCGCGCTGGCGATCCCTCCGTCGCTGCCCTCGATGCGCGATGCGATATGCGACGAGAGCCGGGCGCGCAGGTCGCTGCCCGGCGCGTTGCCGGGGCGGACCAGCTCGACCGGGGCAAAGCCCTTGCCGCTGGCGCCGAGCCCAGCGAACCAGGCGACGCGCGCGAAATCATAGGCGCCGGGAACCGCGGGCGGCGCCGGGGGCATCAGCCGCGCTTGCAGCCGGATCACGGCGCCCCGCCCGAGTGCCGCCGGCACGTCGCCTTCGGCGAGGTTCACGCGCACGCGCGGCGGCAGCCCCGCCCCGGCGCGCGGCGCGAGCGTGACGCGCACCAGGTCGCGCGCGGGCATCGGCTCGATTCGCTCGACGGTGCCTTCGAAGGAAACGATCGCCGGCCGCGCGAGCACCGGCGCGGCGACTCGCTCGGCGCGCCACCACACCAAGGCGCAGCCCAGCGCCATCGCGAGGGCGGCAATGGCGACAACGCGCGGTGCGCGCCCGATTCCCGGCAAGGCCAGCCCCGCCACGCCCAGCCCGCCCGTCGCGCAGAGAAAGCCCAGCCAGCGCGCCGAATCGGGGAGCAGGAACCAGGTGGCGATCCCCGCCGCGAGCATCACCGGCAGCCACAGCACGAGCTGCTCGCGCTCGGCCTCCAGCCAGCGCTCGATCGCGCCGTCCGCCCGGCGAAGCGCCGCCCCCGCCCCCATTTGAAGGGAGGATAACCCCGTGCTAGGGGCCTCGGCGGCTGAGCTGGCCATCGACCATCAACTCTGGGAGCATGCGCGGTTGAGCGCAATATCTGATACCGGCGCCGAAACGAGCGTCGTCACCCGTTTCGCGCCGTCGCCCACGGGGTTCCTCCACATCGGCGGAGCGCGCACCGCGCTGTTCAACCTGCTGTTCGCACGCCACCACGGCGGCAAGTTCCTGCTGCGCATCGAGGATACCGATCGCGCGCGCTCGACCCAGCCTGCGATCGACGCGATCCTCGACGGGATGCGCTGGCTTGGGCTCGATTGGGACGGCGATGTCACCTATCAGTTCGCCCGCGCCGCGCGCCACGCCGAGGTCGCGCACCAGCTGCTCGCCGCCGGCCATGCCTACAAATGCTTCGCGACCGCCGAGGAACTCGAGGCGATGCGCGCCGAGCAGAAGGCCAACAAGCAGCCGCTGCGCTACGACGGCCGCTGGCGCGACCGCGACGCGAACGAGGCGCCCGAGGGCGCGCCGTTCGTGATCCGGCTCAAGGCGCCGCGCGAAGGCAGCGTCACGATCGAGGATCGCGTCCAGGGCCCGGTCACCGTCAACAACGCCGAGCTCGACGACTTCGTCCTGCTGCGTTCGGACGGCACCCCCACCTACATGCTCGCAGTGGTGGTCGACGATCACGACATGGGCGTCACGCACGTCATCCGCGGCGACGATCACCTCAACAACGCCTTCCGTCAGCTCCCCATCTACCGGGCCATGAATGCAGTAGAGGGGGGCTGGCCCGAGCCCATCTACGCCCACATCCCGCTGATCCACGGCGCCGACGGGGCCAAGCTCTCCAAGCGCCACGGCGCATTGGGCGTCGACGCCTATCGCGACGAGCTCGGCCTGCTGCCCGAGGCGGTCTCCAACTATCTGCTCCGTCTCGGCTGGGGCCACGGTGACGACGAGATCATCAGCCGCGAGCAGGCGATCGAATGGTTCGATCTCGCCGGTGTCGGCAAATCACCATCCAGGTTCGATCTGAAGAAGCTAGAGAACCTGAACGGTCATTACATCCGCGAGTCCGATGACGCCCGCCTCGCCGGTCTGGTGGCCGCGCGACTCGGATTCGAAATCAGCGACTCGCAGCGCGATCTTCTGCAGCGCAGCATGGCATTCCTGAAGCCGAGAGCCGCGAATCTCCTCGAACTCGCCGAAGGTGCGATGTTCCTTTTTCGCACACGCCCACTGGAATTGGACGAGGGCGCCAAGGCTCTGCTAGAGGGCGACGCGCGTGCCCTCCTGGCTCGACTTCACGCCGCGCTTGACGCGAGCGGAAGCTGGGATACGGAGGCGCTCGAAGCGGCGGTACGGACCGTCGCCGACGATGCGGGCGTGAAGCTCGGCGCGGTCGCGCAACCGTTGCGCGCGGCGCTGACCGGGCGACGCACCTCACCCGGCATCTTCGACGTCCTGGCGCTGCTGGGACGCGAGGAGAGCCTGGCACGCATCGCCGACCAGATGACCGTGCCCGCCTGAAAATCGGGTCATAGAAGGAAGACGAGAATGAGCGATACCGCGAAGCTGCAGGTTCCGGGGAAGGATGTCCAATACCCGATCCTCTCGGGCAGCGTCGGGCCGGACGTCGTCGACATCCGCAAGCTCTATGGCCAGACGGGCATGTTCACCTACGACCCGGGCTTCACTTCGACGGCATCGTGCGAATCGGGGCTGACCTATATCGACGGCGACGAGGGCGTGCTGCTCCACCGCGGCTATCCGATCGGCCAGCTCGCCGAACAGTCGAGCTTCATGGAAGTCAGCTACCTGCTGCTCAACGGCGAGCTGCCGAGCAAGGAAGAGCTCGACAAGTTCACCTGGACGATCAGCCGCCACACGATGCTGCACGAGCAGCTGGCGACCTTCTACCGCGGCTTCCGCCGCGACGCGCACCCGATGGCGGTGATGTGCGGCGTCGTCGGCGCGCTGTCGGCCTTCTACCACGACTCCACCGACATCACCGATCCGCAGCAGCGGATGATCGCCAGCCACCGGCTGATCGCCAAAATGCCGACGATCGCGGCGATGGCGTACAAGTACAGCATCGGCCAGCCGTTCCTCTATCCCAAGAACGACCTGTCCTACACGGGCAACTTCCTGCGCATGACCTTCGGCGTTCCCGCCGAGGAATATGAAGTGAACCCGGTGGTGGAGAAGGCGCTCGACCGCATCTTCATCCTCCACGCCGATCACGAGCAGAACGCCTCGACCTCGACCGTGCGTCTCGCCGGCTCGTCGGGCGCGAACCCCTTCGCGTGCATCGCGGCGGGCATCGCCTGCCTGTGGGGCCCGGCGCACGGCGGCGCCAACGAGGCGGCGCTCAACATGCTCCACGAGATCGGCCGTCCCGAGCGCATCCCCGAGTATATCGCGCGCGCCAAGGACAAGAACGATCCGTTCCGCCTGATGGGCTTCGGCCACCGCGTCTACAAGAACTACGATCCGCGCGCGACTGTGATGCAGAAGACGGTGCGCGAGGTGTTCGCGGCGCTGAAGGTCAACGACCCGGTCTTCGAGGTGGCGCTGCAGCTCGAGGAAATGGCGCTCAAGGATTCGTACTTCATCGAGAAGAAGCTGTTCCCGAACGTCGACTTCTATTCGGGCGTGATCCTCTCGGCGATCGGCTTCCCGACGACGATGTTCACTGCGCTCTTCGCGCTCGCCCGCACCGTGGGCTGGGTCGCGCAGTGGAACGAGATGATCTCGGACCCCGAGCAGAAGATCGGCCGCCCGCGCCAGCTCTACACCGGCCCGGTGCAGCGCGACTACGTGCCGGTCGGCCAGCGCTGAGGTGATAAGCCGCATCGGCCCCGGCGGCCGGTGCGGCTCCGCCCCGTGAGGGGTTTGGGGCGGTCTAACTTCCCACTTTTCCCGCGTTTTCGGCAATTTCGTTGCGCCGGCGCGTAATGGAATTTCGTGAGGCTGGCATCGACGAGCGGTGGAGCCATCCCCCGCTGGAAGTGGACAAAGTGCACACCCTCCGCGGGGTTTTTCGGCTGCGTGCCGCCGCGCCGGAGCCGGCGCAGCCCAAAGTTTGGTAAAGTTCCGGCAACGAAAGTTCGCACCTGGGCTCGACGGTTTCAAAGAGCGCCGTCGGCAAGAGCCGGCGGAACGCCAGCCAAGCAAGCGAAATCCTATTTTGCGAGCGGGAGTCTGCGGACGACGGCAGCGACCCTAAACCCTCTACCGCTTGCGGGAGAGGGTGGCCGAGCATCGCCAGGCCGGGTGAGGGTGCGAGGTGGAGGCTGGGCCTTGCGGCGCCTCACTCACCCTCACCCTCCCACCGCTTCGCGGCGGGCCCCTCCCTCTCCCGCAAGCGGTAGCGGGCTCTGGCTGCAACTGCGCCTAGCTCGGAACGTCCGGAACCGGGTGGTTAGCTGCCGTCTCTGGCGCTAGAGCTCACGGGATCAGGGAGGCACAATAATGAAGCTGTTAATTGCGCTTGCCATGTGTGCGGTGAGTTGGAGTGCCGCCGAGGCGGCTGATCAACAGGCTCCACAGACGGTAGCGCGCCTCTCGGAAGACCATGCAGCACTGCTCGCGAAGTTTCCCGCGCTCGCTCAGATCGATTCTGCGATTCGTTCCGATTGCGCGGCCACGAACGAAGGCAAAGCTGCCGAAAGCAAGTTCTGCGGTTGCGCTGCCACAGTGACGATGACCCTTTGGAGGTCGGGCGCCGATCCGAAGATGATGCCGCGGCTCAATAGCTATTTGAAGAACCCGACCGAGGCAGGGGCCAAGTCGTTTCTTCAATATCAAGGCCCGGAACTCTACAGGCCGATCTGTATGGCGGCTGCTAAAGGCTAAGATCGCTTTCACGTCCGCTCTCGGGGCGTCAGCGGCCATTCGCCCTGACGCGCCCGGCAATCAGCGGGGCCTACTTGTTCCGCACCAGCGCCGCGAGCAGGTCGTAATAGGCCGCCAGCTCGACCAGCTTCTCGAATTCGCAGCCCAGCCGGCCGCCCAGCGACCAGCGGACTTCGGCTGCCACGGAGCCGACCGCGGGGAGCGTCACACGGATGCGGTCGCCGGCCTGGAGTTCCTCGTCGCAGCGGGCCATCAGGCCGTGGGGCGAGATGTTGACGATCAGCAGCGCGATCTGCTTGCCGTCGGGCGCCTGCGCGCGGGCACGATAATGGACGTCTTCGCGCTCCACGCGCCGCGGATCCGAAAACGCCAGATTTTCTCGTCCCAAGCCCATACTTCGGCTCCCAAGATACGAAGCCGATATTAACTCCGGGGCGTAAAGGCACGCCGAACGAAGCTGCTTAACAAGGACTTACGCCGGATTCAGCATCCCGTGGTGTTTCTTGCCCGCCGAGATGCGCACGGGCGCGGAAACGGCGACGACCAGCGCCTCGTCCTCCACCTTGTCGCCCCCGACGCGCGCACCGCCGCCCTTGATCAGCCGGCGCGCCTCGCCCTTCGACGCGCAGAAGCCCAGTCCCACCAGTGCGTCGACGATCCCGATGCTGCCGTCGGGGACCGCAAGACTGGGCAGCGCCTCGCCCGCCGCGCCTTCCTCGAAGGTGCGGCGCGCGGTCTCGGCCGCTTCCTCCGCGGCCGCGGCGCCGCGGCACATGGCGGTCGCTTCGTTGGCGAGGATCTTCTTGGCTTCGTTGATCCCGGCGCCCTCGAGCGCTTCCAGCCGCGCGATCTCGTCGAGCGGCAGGTCGGTGAACAGCCGCAGGAAGCGGCCGACGTCGCGATCGTCGGTGTTCCGCCAGAACTGCCAATAGTCGTAGTGCGAGAGCTGATCGGGGTTGAGCCACACCGCGCCCGACATGGTCTTGCCCATCTTGCCGCCGTCGGCAGTGGTGATCAGCGGCGTGGTGACGCCATAGACCTCGGCACCGTCGACACGGCGCGCGAGCTCGATGCCGTTGACGATGTTGCCCCACTGGTCCGATCCGCCCATCTGCAGGCGGCAGCCGGCGCGGCGCGACAGCTCCAGGAAGTCATAGCCCTGGAGGATCATGTAGTTGAACTCGAGGAAGCTGAGCGACTGCTCGCGATCGAGCCGCAGCTTGACCGAATCGAAGCTCAGCATGCGATTGACCGAGAAATGCCGGCCGATGTCGCGCAGGAACGGGATGTACTCGAGCTTGTCGAGCCAGTCGGCATTGTCGACCATCACCGCGTCGGTGGGGCCGTCGCCGAAGGTCAGGAAATTCTGGAAGACCGTCTTGATCGACGCGATGTTGCTCTTGATCGAGTCTTCGGTCAGCAGCTTGCGCGCCTCGTCCTTGAAGCTCGGATCGCCGATCTTGCCGGTGCCGCCGCCCATCAGGACGATCGGCTTGTGCCCGGCCTGCTGGAGCCGGCGCAGCAGCATGATCTGCACGAGGCTGCCGACATGGAGCGACGGCGCAGTGGGATCGAAGCCGATATAGCCCGGCACCACCTGCCTGCTGGCGATGGCGTCGAGGCCCTCCGCATCGGTGACCTGATGGATGTAGCCGCGCGTCGAGAGCAGGCGGAGCAGATCGGACTTGTATTCGGTCATAGCGGGGGGCGCTTAGCAATCGGGAGGCGTATTTTCACGCAAAAGGTGACGGCCGCACGCTTATGTTGAAATTGGCGAACCCGCTGGGCCACAATCAAGCATGCCGATCCGCGTCCCGCTCCAGCGCCATCCCGATTTCCCCTGCTCGCTCGACGGCATCGAAGTCGAGGTGTCTCGTACCATCGGCCGCGGCGGCGCGCGCAAGCTGCTGCTGACCTTTTTCGCGCGGGGCCCGATGCGCACGCTGGTGATTCCGCGGTGGCGCGGCGGCGGGGGCACGCGGCGCGACGAGCTGTGGCGCACTACCTGCTTCGAGGCTTTCCTGCGCGTCGAGGGCGAGTCGGATTATTACGAGTTCAACTTCGCGCCCTCGCGCGACTGGGCCGCCTATCGCTTCACCGGCTATCGCGAGGGGATGGCGCCGGCGCGCGTGGAAGTCGACGAAGTGCAATGGGCGCAGATGCACCCGCCACGCCCCGGCGAATCGTACAGCTCGGCCGAGCATGACGAATATGGCCGAACACATGGCTGGCAGACCGCCGAGGTCGACCTGAGCCAGCTCATGGACCTGCCGGTCGACCGGCCGTGGCGGGTGGGGCTCTCGGCAGTGATCGAGGAGCAGAACGGCCGCAAATCCTGGTGGGCGCTCGCCCACCCTCCGGGCGCGCCCGATTTCCATCACGAGGCTTGCTTCGCGCTGGAACTCCCGGCAGCGAGGGCGGCATGAAATTCGGTATCGATCGCCTGCTCGCCGACCCTGAACTGCGCAAGCCGCTGGAGGGCAAGCGCGTCGCGCTCCTCGCCCATCCCGCCTCGGTGACGGCGGACCTGACCCATTCGCTCGACGCGCTGGTGGCGGCGGGGCTCAATGTCTCGGCGGTGTTCGG
>DATLJJ010000090.1:0-9931 GCA_035538975.1 Sphingomonas sp.
GCGCAGGGCGTGGTCGAATGGGTGGTCAGCGCGCTCGGCTCGGGCGTGGCAGGGCTGATCGTCGGCGCGGCGATCGTGGGTGTGCTGCACCTGCTGCCGGGAAAGAAGCACGGGTGAGTCGTCAGGCCCGGTGCGCGGCCACGTAATCCAATATGTCCTGCGGCGCGCGGAACATCGCGTCGGGCTCCGCCCGGGCCAGCGCAGCCTCGCTCGCATAGCCCCATAATACCGAGCCCGCGCGCATGCCCACTTCGCGCGCGGCGTCCACGTCGCGCGTCTCGTCGCCGATCGCCAGCGTCTCGGCAGCGGGCACGCCCATGCGCTTTAGCACGCGGCGGAACTTGGGGACTTTGCCGAACAGCGATGCGCCGCAAGCATAGAAGTCGATCCGTGCGGCATGTTCGTGCCCCAGGATCGCACGCGCATTGGCCTCCGAATTGGACGTGACCAGCGCGATTTTCACGCCGGTCGCCGAAAGCTGCTCGAGCAGATCGGGGGTGCCGGGGAAGAGCTCGATCTGATGTGCGTTGCGTCCGACGCGTTTGCGCAGGTGACGCGCGATCAGCGGCAGTTTCCAGCGCGAGATGCCAAGATACTGGATCACTTCGCGCGAGCTGCGATGGCGAAGCATTTCCACTTCGTCCTGCGCCACGCTGCGGAAGCGGAAGCGCCGGGCGAGATCGTCGACCACCGAGAGAAACCAGTCGCCGCTGTCGGACAGCGTGCCGTCGAAATCGAAGATCACGAGCCGGATCGGCAGTCCGTCGGCCGCGGGCGCACCGCCCGGGCCCGGCATCGCCTCAGCCATGCGCATGACCGTTCCCATGCATCCGACACTCCGCCCCGTCGGCCACTTCGATCTGCACGGTAGTATGATCGATCCCGAAATCGTGCGCCAGCCGGTGCTGGAGGTCGATCAGGAACGAATCGCCGGGATGGCCGCCGGGCATCACCAGATGCGCGGTGAGCGCGGCTTCGGTGGTGCTCATCGGCCAGATATGGAGGTCATGGACCCGCGCGACGCCGGGAAGCCGTGCGAGGGTCTGCTCGACCGCTTCGGCGTCGATGCTCGCGGGCACGGCCTGAAGGAGCATGACGATGGTCTCGCGCAGCAGGCCCCAGGTGCTCCACAGGATCACTGCCACGACCAGCAGCGAGATCGCCGGATCGAGCCAGCGCGCGCCGGTGAGCAGGATCACGCCGCCACCCGCCACCACCGCAGCCGAGACTCCCGCGTCGGCGGCCATGTGGATGTAGGCGCCCCGGATGTTGATGTCCCCCTTGCGCCCCCGCGCGAAGAGCATCGCGGTCGCCAGGTTCACGACGATGCCGACCGAAGCGACGATCATCACCGGCAAGCCGGGCACCGCGGGCGGATCGGCGAAGCGCTGCACCGCTTCGAGCGCGATCGCTCCCACGGCGACCAGCAGCAGAAGCCCGTTGGCGAGCGCCGCGAGGATCGACGAGCCGCGCAGCCCATAGGTGAATCGCTTCGATGCAGGCCGCTTGGCGAGCTCGGCCCCGGCCCAGGCGACGAGCAGCCCGAGCACGTCAGAGAGATTATGGCCCGCATCCGCCAGCAGCGCGACCGAATCGATCAACAGCCCTGCAGTGCCTTCGATCAGCACGAAGCCGAGGTTCAGCGCAGTGCCGATCGCGAAGGCGCGGCCGAAATCGGACGGCGCATGATGATGGTGCCCGGTGTGATCGTGGGCGTGGTCGTGACTGGCGGCCATCGTTGCGGTTTAGCCGCGCAACTGCATGAGATGCTAGGACCTCAATCGCGCTTTCCGCGCCGCCCCCTCCCGGGCACGAACGCGGGAGGACGGATGGTGAGCAGCTCGCGGCGCACGATCACCCCATCCTTGTCGGCGTCGAAGCGCTGGAACAGCAGGTCGAAGCGCTGGGCGAGCTCGGCGAAGCTCACCTGGTTGTCGCCGTCGCGATCCGTCTCGAAGGGGCTGGGGAGCGTGTTGCGGTCGCCCATCCAGCGCTCGGACCAGTCGGAAAAGGCGATATAGCCCAGGCTCCCCTTGTGCGCGGTGTCCACGCTGTCGAAGCTACGGCGCAGCCCCGCGTCGAACTCGGCCCGCGTCACGCGCGCGTCGCCATCGGCGTCGAAGGCCGCGATCATCATCGCCACCGGCTCGGCGATCACCGTCGCCGCGGGCTGCTGCGGACCTGCCGGAACGGCCTGAACGGGCGCAAGGGGAGGGCGCTCCTGCGCGACTGCCGGAGTTGCGGCCAAGGCCGCGAGCAGCAGGGCAAGGCGCATCGGGGATCCTTTCACGTCAGGGCAGCAACAGGCTGGCGTCGCCGTAGGAATAGAAACGGTAGTTTGTGGCGATTGCATGGGCATAGGCCGCCTGCATCCGTTCCAGCCCCATCAGCGCCGATACCAGCATGAACAGCGTCGAGCGCGGCAAGTGGAAGTTGGTGACCAGCCCGTCGATGCCCTTGAAGCGATAGCCCGGCGTGATGAAGATCGCAGTGTCGCCTTCGAAGGGACGGATCAGCTTGTCCTCGCCCGCGGCGCTCTCGATCAGGCGCAGGCTGGTGGTGCCGACCGCGATCACGCGCCCGCCGGCAGCGCGGACCGCGTTGAGCCGATCGGCAGTCTCGGCATCGATGCGGCCCCATTCGGCGTGCATCCTGTGGTCGTCGGTGTCCTCGGCCTTTACCGGCAGGAACGTGCCCGCGCCGACGTGGAGCGTCAGCGTCGCATGGCCGATGCCCGCGGCGTCGAGCGCGGCGAGCAGGCCGGGCGTAAAGTGAAGCGCGGCAGTCGGTGCGGCGACGGCGCCCGGCTCGGCCGCGAACATCGTCTGATAATCCTCGGCGTCGCGCGCGTCGGTCGGCCGCTTCGAGGCGATATAAGGCGGCAGCGGCATACGGCCGCAGCGCTCCAGCAGCAGCTCGACGGGCTCATCACCGGCGAAATCGAGCGCGAAGCTGCCGTCCTCGGCGCGGTCCGATGCAGTGGCGGTGACGTCCTGGCCGAAATCGATCGTGTCGCCCTCCCGCAGCCTCTTGGCGTTGCGGACGAAGGCGCGCCAGCGACGCGGACCCTCGCGCTTGTGGAGCGTGGCGCCGATCCGCGCCTCACCGCGCAGCCCCTCCAATTGCGCAGGGATCACACGGGTGTCGTTGAAGACCAGCAAATCGCCGGCGCGCAAATACTGCGCGAGATCGCGAACGATCGCGTCATGCGTCTCCGCGCCCTCCAGCACGAGCAGCCGGGCGGAATCGCGGGGCGCCGCCGGCCGGAGCGCGATTCGCTCCGGCGGCAGCTCGAAGTCGAAGAGGTCGACGTCCACTTATTGGGGCAGCGTGACCTTGGTCTCGCCCTCCGGCAGCGCCGGCGCGGCGACGGGCGCAGGCTGATAGGGGGGCGGATTGTCGGCCGCGATATAGGCGTGGAGGATGCGCGTCGGGCTCGCCGGCGGCTCGCCGCGCTCGATCTTGTCGACCCACTGCATGCCGTCCACGACGCGTCCGAACACGGTATAGTCGCGATCGAAGCCCAGGCGCGGGCCGAACATGATGAAGAACTGGCTGTTGGCGCTGTTCGGGTCCTGCGTGCGCGCGGCCGAAACCGCACCGCGCAGGTGCGGCAGGTTGTTGAACTCGGCGGGCACGTCCGGAAGGTCCGATTCGCCCCTGCCGGTGCCGGTGGGATCGCCGCCCTGCGCCATGTTCTCGCCGCCGTCGATCACGCGGTGGAAGACCGTGCCGTCATAGAATTTGCGACGAGTGAGCGTCTTGATCTGCGCGACCATCTTCGGCGCGACGTCCGGCCGCAGGCGGATGCTGACCCGGCCGCCCGTAGAGAGGTCGAGCACCCAGGTGTTCTCGGGATCGGCCGCTGGCGTGGCCGTGTCGGCGTGCGCGGTGGCCGCGACGTCCTTGAACGGCTCGATCTCGGGCTTGGGAGCAGGGGCGCCCCCGGCCCCCTGCGCGGCGGCGGGAACGGCAATCAGCATGGCGGCAGCAGCGGCCACGGCGGCAACGAAACGCATCAACATCCCCACTCGAAATCAGGATTTGGCGCAGAATTAGAACAAAGCGGGCTTAACGGAAAGGCCCGTGCGATCAGCTGCCCCTGCGGCCGATTTCGGCGACGCGGCGGACCACGTCGGCCTCGACCGCCGGCGACACGAACTTGCGGATCGCTCCGCCATAGAGCGCGATCTCCTTCACCAGTCGGCTCGCGATCGGCTGGAGCGAGACGTCGGCCATCAGGAAGACCGTCTCGATCCGCTGGTTGAGCTGCTGGTTCATGCCCGCCATCTGATATTCGTACTCGAAGTCGGCCACCGCGCGCAGCCCGCGCACGATCATGCTCGCCCCCTCGCGCTCGGCGAAGTCCATCAGCAGCGAATCGAAGCTGACCACATGGATCTCGCCCGCGATGCCCGCGACCTCGCGCTTCACCATCTCCATCCGCTCCTCGACGGAGAACATCGGCGACTTGGAGGGGTTGGTAGTCACGCCGATCACCAGCCGGTCGACGAGCTTCGCGCCGCGCCGGATGATGTCCATATGGCCGAGCGTGATGGGATCGAAGGTCCCGGGATAGACGCCGGTGCGGATGGTCATGGGGGTTCCTATCGGTCGCGTTCCAGAGTGAAGCGGGCGATGTCGCGGAGCAGGTCGGCTTCCGGGCCGAAGGCGTGGAGGTGCGCGATGGCCTGGTCGACCAGCAGACCCGCCTGCTCGCGCGCGCGTTCGAGGCCGAGCAGCGTGAGGAAGGTCTCCTTGCCGCGGCCCACGTCCTTGCGGAGCTTCTTGCCGGCCACAGCCTCGTCGCCCTCGGCATCGAGAATGTCGTCGGCGATCTGGAAAGCAAGGCCGAGGTCGCGGGCATAGCCGCGAAGCCCCTTGCGCCCCTCCGGCCCGACGCGGCCCAAGATCGCGCCGCATTCGACTGCGCAGCCGATCAGCGCGCCGGTCTTGAGCGCCTGCAGACGCGTGACGGTGGGAAGGTCGAAGCTCGCCTTCTCCGCCTCGAGGTCCATCATCTGGCCGCCGACCATGCCGGCCGGGCCGGCGGCGTGGGCGAGGGCGGTCACCAGCTCGGTGCGGACGAACGGATCGGGGTGCGTCGCCTCGGCAGCGAGCAGTTCGAAGGCGAGCGCCTGCAGGCTGTCGCCCGCCAAAATCGCTGTCGCCTCGTCGAACGCCTTGTGCACCGTCGGCTTGCCGCGGCGCAGATCGTCGTCGTCCATCGACGGCAGGTCGTCGTGGATCAGCGAATAGACATGGATGCACTCGACCGCGGTAGCGACGCGCGCCGTGCAGGTCCGGTCGACGCCGAACATCCGTGCGGTTGCGAAGACGAGCAGCGGGCGGAGCCGCTTGCCCCCACCGATCGCGGCGTGGCGCATCGCGCGATAGAGCTGCTCGCGTGGATCGTCAGGAACGGCGAGCAGCCGGTCGAACTGCCGGTCGATCTCGCCCGCGACTTCGCGCAGCGCCGCCTCGAGCGGTAGGGAGGCGTCGGCCACGCGCGCGCTCAGCCGGCGTTGAAGGGCACGCTGCCCGCTGCGCGGCCCTCAGCATCGGTGCGGATCGCCTCAATGCGCGCCTGGGCGGCGTCGAGCCGCGCGGCGCACTGGCGCCGCAGCTGGTCGCCGCGCTCATAGAGGTCGATCGCCTCCTGGAGCTGCGCCTCGCCGCTCTCCAGCCTGCCCACGATCCGCTCGAGCTCCTTGAGCGCTTCCTCGAACGAGAGCCCCGAAATGTCCGCTTCTTCTGCCATGCGCCCCGCTATGCGGCAGCCGGGGCCACCAACGCAACATCCTGCGCTCGCGAATTGCGCAGGCGGCACCGGCACCCTAGCTCGGCGTTGCTACGGCATCGAGGAGACCCTTCCCATGTTCACCAGCATCAATCCCGCGACCGGCGAGACGGTGGCCGAGCACCGGGAGCTCGACGCCGACGGCATCGAAATGGCGCTGTCGCGTGCCCATGCGGCGTTCCAGTCGTGGCGCAACGCGCCGCTGGAGCAGCGAACCGCGCTGCTCTCCGCGATCGCGGACCAATGGGAGGCGAACAAGCAGCATCTCGCCGAAACGGCCGTGAGGGAAATGGGCAAGACGCTCGCTGCCGGGATCGCCGAGGTGGAGAAGTGCATCACCGGCTTCCGTCACTATGCCGAACATGGACCTCGCTACCTCGAGCCCACCACGGTCCAGACCGCGAGCGGCCATGCCGTGGCGCGCTGGCTGCCGATGGGGCCGGTGCTGGCGGTGATGCCGTGGAACTTCCCCTATTGGCAGGTGGTGCGCTTCCTCGCCCCGACGATCATGGCGGGCAATGTCGCGCTGCTGAAGCATGCCTCAAACGTTCAGGGCTGCGCTGCGCTGATGCAGCAGCTGGCGAGCGCGGCCGGCGCGCCCGACGGGCTGTTCCAGAACCTGGCTATCAAGTCCGACAAGGTCGCGGACATCATCGCGGACAAGCGCGTGGTGGCAGTGACGCTGACGGGCAGCGAAGGCGCGGGGGCAAAGGTCGCGCAGGCGGCGGGCAAGGCGCTCAAGAAGGTTGTGCTCGAGCTCGGCGGATCGGACCCGCTGATCGTGATGCCTTCGGCCGATCTCGACAAGGCGGCCAAAACCGCCGTGACGGCACGCGTGCAGAATGCCGGGCAGAGCTGCATCTGCGCCAAGCGCATGATCGTGCATGCGGACGTATATGACGCGTTCCTCGAGAAATTTTCCGCGGGCATGAAGGCCGTGAAGATCGGCGACCCGATGGAGGATGGCACGGTCATGGGGCCGCTCTCCAGCGTCCAGCAGCGCGACACCGTACTCGAACAGGTCGAACGCGCCACGGCTGCGGGCGCGAAGCTGCTCTTCGGCGCGGAGAAGATCGATCGCGAAGGTGCCTGGATGACGCCGGGCGTGCTGGTCGATCTCGATCCCGAGTCAGATGTCGCGAAGGAAGAAATCTTCGGGCCCGTCGCGCTGGTCTACAAGGCGGCGGACATCGACCAGGCGATCGCACTGGCGAACGACGTGCCCTATGGCCTCGGTTCGGCGGTATGGACCGGAGACGAGGCCGAGGTCGATCGGTTCGCGCGCGACATCCAGTCGGGGATGACCGCGGTCAACTCGCTGCTAGCCTCGACGCCCGAGGCGCCCTTCGGCGGCGTCAAGCTATCGGGCCATGGCCGCGAGCTGGGGCCTTGGGGCATGCACGAGTTCATGAACCTCAAGGCGGTGATGTTCGCAGGTGAAGGCGGCCGCACCGGCCCCCAGGCCGGCGATTGAGCTGCGTTCATCCTCCCCCTGGCGGGGAGGATTTGAGGGGCTTACCGCCCCTCGATCCCGAGCAGTTCGACCTTGAAGAACAGCGTCGCGCCGCCCGGGATCGGGCCCTTGCCCTCGGGACCATAGGCGAGATCGGACGGGCTCGCGATCTCGATCGTGTCGCCCACGCCCATCATCGGGACCGCCATCTGCCATGCCGGAATGAGCATGCCGAGCGGGAAGGTAGCGGGCTCGCCGCGCGCGAAGGAGCTGTCGAATTCGGTGCCGTCGATTAGCGTGCCGGCATAGTGAATCGTGACCGTGTCCTGCACCGTCGGGTGCGCGCCCTTGCCGTCGCCCTTCACGCGGCGCCAGCGCAGCCCGCCGGGGAGCGGCTGCCAGCCGTCCGCCGCCTTGAGCTGCGCAAGCGCGAGCATCTGGCGATTGTGCCAGGCCGCATCCTGTGACGGGCCCGACGCCGTCTGGCCGTTGCGCGCGATCGCGACACCCGCGCCGCACGCCAGCGCCACGCCGGCGAGGAGAATGAGCTTGTTCCGATGCACGATGCGCTCCCGCTGAATCCGTTTCGCGCGGGACATCTCCGCAAAGCGCGCGCGTTGCAAGGCGCTTCGTTCAACGCACCACGAAGGCGCCGGTCATCCCGAAGCTGGCGTGCAGGAAATGGGTGCACTTGATCCGGTAGGTTCCCGGCGCGGGCGCAGTGAAATGGATGTCGACGCTCTCGCCGCTTTCGAGCTCGATCTTGCCGCCGGATATTTTCGCGCGATCGGCCGCGGGCATCGTCGCGGCGGCGAAGAACTCCTTCGCGGCGAAACTGTGTCCGCCGCGGCTGGTCAGGTGCAGCAGGTAAGGCTGACCCTCGCGCAGCGCGATCGTGGCAGGAGTGAACCGGAAGTTCGACAGCGCGACATCGATGCGCTGTTCGGCGGGTGCGGCCGCAGTCAGCGCGAGCGCGGCGAAAAGAAGCAGCTTGTGCATGGCGACGGTCCTTCGCTTCAGGCCCCGCCGCGGACCTCCGCGAACAGGTCCTTGCGGCTGAGCTTGCCGATCATCGTCTTGGGCAGGCTGTCGCGCACCACCACTTCGGCGACGCGCTCGTGCTTGCCCAGCTTGCCGTTGAGCCAGGCGCAGATCTCGGGCCCTTCGGCGTCCGCACCTTCGTTGAGCGTCACATAGGCGTGCGGCAGCTCGCCATGATAGGCGTCCGGAAGGCCGATCACGAGCGCTTCCTTCACTGCGGGGTGCTGATAGAGCACCTGCTCGATCTGGCTCGGGAAAACCTTGAAGCCGCCGACTGCGATCATGTCCTTCAGCCGGTCGACGATGCGGATGTAGCCGTCTTCGTCGATCGTGCCCACGTCGCCGGTGCGCAGCCAGTGCCCCTCGCCATCGACTTCCACGAACACCTGAGCATCGGCGTCCGGCCGGTTCCAATAGCCCTTCATGATCTGCGGGCCCGAGACGACGATCTCGCCCGGCTCGCCCGGGGGCGGGGGCCGCGTGGGGTCTTCCTTGTCGACCAGCCGCACGCGCGTGCCTGCGATCGGCTGGCCGATGGTACCGGGCTTGTTGAGCCCCTCATAGGGATTGGTCGAGACCACGCCCGAGCTTTCGGAAAGGCCATAGCCTTCGATCAGCCGCGCACCTGCGATCTTCTCGAAGCTTTCCTTGAGCTGCTGCGGCAGCGGTGCGCCGCCCGAGATGCAGAATTTGAGGGAGCTGAAGTCATCGGGCTTCATCCCCGGCGCGTCGAGCAGCGCCTGATACATGGTCGGCACGCCGGGCATCGCGCGCGGGCGCGTTCGGCGCAGCTCGGCCAGCGCCTGCTTGGCGTTGAAGCGCGGCAGCATGACGATCTCGCCGCCCGTCAGCACGGTGCGGTTGAGCACGCAAGTATTGGCGAAGACGTGGAAGAAGGGGAGCACGCCCAGGATCCGGTCCTGCGCATTGCCCAGCTCGGGATCGAGCAGCGCGACCTGACGCGCGTTGGCCGACAGATTCTGATGCGTGAGCATCGCGCCCTTGGGCGTGCCCGTGGTCCCGCCGGTGTACTGGATCAGCGCCAGGTCGCGCTCGGGATTGATCGGGGCGGCCGGGCAGGTGCCTTCGTTGTGGATCAGCTTCGAGAAGGCGAGGATGCGCGGATCGTGCGGCCGCGGCGTGATCTCGCTCCCGCGGAACCAGCGATAGAAGAGCGACTTCGCCGGGGGCAGCGCACCCGCGATCGATCCCACCACCAGCCGTTCGAGCGCGCTCCGCTCGAGTACCTCGAGCGCGGTCGGCAGCAGCGCCGATGCGGAGAGCGTGAACAGCAGCCTAGTCCCCGAATCCTCGACCTGCGCGGCAAGCTCGTCCACCGTGTAGAGCGGCGAAAAATTGACCACCGTCGCGCCGAGCCTGAGGATGCCGTAATAGGCGGCGACATAGTGGGGCACGTTGGGCAGGAAGAGCCCGATCCGGTCGCCGCGGCCATAGCCGAGCGCGGCGAGCCCGCAGGCGACCCGATTGGCGCCGTCGAGCGTCTCGCCATAGCTGTACCGGCGCCCCATGAAATCGAGCAGCGGAGCGTCCGGGTGCGCGCGGGCACTTTCCTCGAACAGATCCACCATCGATGCTGGCGGGAAGGTCCGGTCCCAGTCGCCGGGATGACGATAGGC
>DATLJJ010000091.1:0-5471 GCA_035538975.1 Sphingomonas sp.
CTGACGGCGCTTGCTGCCGAGGTGCGGGTCGTCGCCCCCTCGACGCTGATGCCGCCGGCGATCGAGCGGATGTACGTCACGCCCTTCACCGATTTCGACGCGGCGCTCGAGGGCGCCGACGTGGTGATGATGCTCCGCGTCCAAAACGAGCGGATGGCGGGCGGCTACATCCCCTCCACGCGCGAGTTCCACATGCGCTACGGCCTGACGCCCGAGCGGCTGGCGCGTGCCAAGCCCGACGCGCTGGTGATGCACCCGGGCCCGATGAACCGCGGCGTCGAGATCGAATCGAGCGTGGCCGACCACCCCGAGCGCAGCGCGATCACCGAGCAGGTGGAGATGGGCGTGGCGGTGCGCATGGCGTGCCTCGACGTGCTGACGCGACGCGCACGCGGCGTGGAGGGCTGGGCATGAAGGCGGCTTTCCTCAACGCGAGGCTCGTGTGTCCCAAGGCTGGCGTCCTCAGCGGCGCGCTGTTGGTAGAGGGCGAGACGATTGCCGCCGTCGGAAGCTTCGACGTGCCCTCGGACGCGCAGCAGATAGACGTGAAGGGCAAGACGCTTGCGCCTGCGCTTGTCGACCTGGGGGTGTTCGCGGTCGATAAGGCGGCCTGCCGCGCCGGCGGGATCGCACGCGTAGGGCTTATGCCCGACCAGTCGCCGGTGCTCGACGATCCCGGCATCGTCCGCCGGGCGGCGCTCTCCGGCAAGCCGCAGCTCTGGGTACATCCGATGGCGGCAGCCACGCGCGGGCTGGCAGGCGAGGATCTGGGCGAGATGGCGATCAACGCCTCGGCCGGCGCGCGCGCGGTGGCGACCGGGCGGCGCTGGATCGGATCTTCGGGAACGATGCGCAAGCTGCTCGCCTATGCCCGCGACTGCGGCCTCACCGTGGTTGTGCATGCGGAGGATGGCGGGCTGGCAGACGGCACCGTCGCGACCGCAGGCGAGACTGCGACACGGCTCGGCCTGCCGGCCGCGCCGGCGATCGCCGAGGCGCTGGCGATCGCGCGCGACCTGATGCTCGCCCAGGAGACCGGCGCCCGCATCCATTTCCGCCAGGTCACCACTGCGGCAGGGTTCGATCTGATCCGCGCAGCCAAGCGCCGCGGCGTGGCGGTCACCTGTGGGATCACGCCGGCGCATCTGCTGCTGTCGGACATCGCAGTGAGCGACTTCCGCACCTTCGCGCGCCTCTCGCCGCCGCTCCGCGACGAAAGCGACCGGCAGGCGGCACTCGCCGCGGTGAAGGACGGCACGGTCGACGTGATCGCCTCCGGCCACGATCCGCGCGGCCCCGAGGCCAAGCGCCTGCCCTTCGCCGATGCCGAGCCGGGAATGTCGGGCGCGGAGACGCTGCTCGCGTTGTCGCTGGGGCTCGTGCGCGACGAAGTGCTGCCGATCGAACGGCTGTTCGCGTTGCTCGCGGCCAATCCGGCAGGTGTGCTGGGGCTCGATACCGGCACGCTGGAACCGGGCAAACCCGCCGACCTGATCGTGCTCGATCCAGACGCGCCCTGGGTTGTTCGCGAGAGCGCGATGAAGGCCCGCGCCGGAAATACGCCCTTCGACGGGCTACCGGTTCAGGGCAAGGTGCTGCGCCTGTTCAAGGGCGGGACGCCGGTGGACTGAAGTTCATCCCTCTCCCGCCAACGGGAGAGGGATTTGACCGGGTTCAGCGCGAGGCGACCTGCATGCTGCCGGGCTTGACCCAGCTGGCGACCGCGTCGCCGGCAGCCACGCGCACGAAGCAATTGCCGCCGCTGGCTTTCACCTGGCGGCAGAGCGCGTCCGCATCGGAGCGGGCGAAGCCGCCCACCGAGAGGCGGTAGAAGGTGCCGGCGCGGGTCGAGACCTGCGCACCCTGCGGCGTCGTGCCGTTCAGAGCGCTCACGCGGCGCGTGTAGCGGCCCCAGGCGTCGCGAGCGACGGCGGCGTTCACATAAGCACCGAGCTGGACATAGTGGTTACCGGCGGCACGGCGCGCCGCCGTTGCTGCGCGCGCCGGCTGGGGAGCCGAGGCGACGCGCACCGGGGCGGCGGCCACCGCGCGGCTTGCCGGGAGAGCCTGCACGATCTCGTCGCGCGGGCCGAAGACGATCTGTGGCCCGGTGCCGGCAACCTGCTGCGGCTCCGGCTGCGGCTCGGCGGGCGCTTCGACGGCGGCCTGCTCGACGGGTGCCGAAGTGGCGCCAGGCATAAAGGCATCGACCGGATCGGCTGCAGGCGCGGCTGTCGCGACCGCGACGTTCGGCTGCTGCGAGAGCGCGAGCGCCACCGGCTGGCCGCCATCCTCGATCGGGCGCACGCCGAGCAGCGCAGCGACCTGATCATAGGCGTTGGCCGGTCGTGCGAAGGCGGTCCATTCCATGATGCGCGCGCCGAGCTGATCGGGCGGCACGTCCATCGCCGCGACCTGCGTGGCTTCGCGCCAGCGCCCGGCGAGCGCAAGGCTGAGCGCGAGGTTCTGACGAGTCTTGGCAGTCGCCGAAGGATCGCGCACCGCCGGAGTCAGGATTTCGATCGCCGCGACCGGATCGCCAGCAAGAGCGAACGCCAGACCGCGGTCGCTGACCGGGATATTTTCGGCATGCGTCTGAAGCAGCCCGCGGGCACCGGCCCAGTCGCCCTGGCCGATCTTCGCCAGCGCAAGGTTGAGCGCGACGGCGCCGTTGTTCGGATCGAGCGTCAGCGCGTCGCTGAGCGCCTGCCCCGCCGAAGTGAAGCGGCCGGCGAGCAGATAGGCCTGGCCCAGGAGCGCGCGATATTCGGCGTTGCTCGGATCATTCGCGACGGCGAGCTCGGCATGCTCGACAGCCTTGTGACCCTTGCGCTGCGCGATCGCCTTCTGCGCCTGCTTCGCCTCCGACGCTGCCTTCTTGGCGTTCGCGCCCGAGGCGGCGAAGGCCGAGAGCGTGAGGCTCTGGGTGGCGACGCCCGTGACGGTGACGCCGCCCAGGATCAGGGCTGACACCCCGAGCTTGAGCATGGTGCGGCTGTTCATCATCTTCACCCGTTGTCCTTGGCGTTACCGAGCTGGCGAGCGAGCGCCTCGACCTCGGTCATGGTTTCGAGAAACTGGTCGAGCGCCTGCGTGACGAGTTGCTGCGCCGAGCGGCCCGTGACCGCCGAGGCGAGCCGCAGCCGTACGTGCCGCTCCTGGTCGAGCCGGAGCGTGAAGGCGGCCTTGCCCTTCTTGGCAGCAACTTCGCGCGCGACGCGGGCAAGCGCTGCGTCCGGAACGGGCCGGGTCTCGAGCTGCACCGGCACGCGGCCGGGCTTGGGCACGAGCTGGTGCACCGGCTCGGCAGGCTCTTCATCTTCCACGCGCGGAAAGGGACCGTGCGCGATCTGCTCGTCGAGCGCTTCGATCTGGCGCAGCACGACGGGCTTGGCGACGGGCACCAGCGGCGGCGACGTGACTGCGACGGGGACCGGCGCGGGCGCGAATGCCTCGTCGCCCATGTCGTTCCAGCCGAGATCCTCGACCTGGGCGCCGGGCGTCATGCCCACGAAGCCTTGGGGGCGCATGGCGGGACGCGCCTGCCCCTTGCGGGCGAGCAGGCCGGAAGAGAGCGACGCGAGGGGCTTGCTGATCATCTCCGCCCTCCTCAGCTCACGACGCGGCGGCCGAAGCCGCCGGCCGGGCGGCCAGCGCCGAATTGGGCGACGGGCGCGGAGGGCGCCGCGAAGACGGTGCGGCGGAAGTTCTTCTCCAGCCGGTCGTTGATGTAGGACCACAGGCCCGCGACCTCGGCCGAGGACTTGCCGTTGGGGTCGATCTCCATGACCGTGCGACCGTCGATCATCGAGGCGGCGAAATCGGTCCGATGATGGAGCGTGATCGGCGCCACCGTGCCGTGCTGCGAGAGCGCGACCGCGGCTTCGGAGGTGATCCGCGCCTTGGGCGTGGCGGCATTGACGACGAAGATCAGCGGCTTGCCGGCGCGATCGCACAGATCGACCGTCGCGCCCACCGCGCGCAGGTCGTGCGGACTCGGCCGCGTCGGGATCACGATCAGCTCGGCGACCTGGATGACGCTCTGGATCGCCATGGTGATCGCCGGCGGCGTGTCGATCACCGCAAGGCGGAAGCCCTGCTGGCGCAACACTTCGAGGTCCGCGGCCAACCGCGCAACCGTGGTCTGGGCGAACGCCGGAAACTCCGTATCGCGCTCGTTCCACCAGTCGGACAACGAACCTTGCGGATCGATGTCGATGAGGACCACGGGCCCCTGGCCAGCCAGCTGCGCCTGCACCGCAAGGTGCCCGCTCAACGTGGTCTTGCCGGACCCGCCCTTCTGCGATGCCATCGCCAGAACGCGCATGTACCCCCTCGAACTTAGCCGAATGCAGCGTCCCGTTTGGCATGGGGCCGGATAAGAAGAGGTTAATGCGTTTCAGGCGGGGACAAACCCCGCCGCGGCGCGCTCCGGCCGGTAAGGATATCTTTGCACTTCGTGGTTAAGACGCGCTTATCCATTTGATCGCGGGGGCGCGGAGTTTGAGTCGAATGAAAGCTGCTTTGCTGGCCGCTGTCGCAGGCGCGGTGCTGCTCGCGGCGCCTGCCCGCGCGCAGGAAGATCCGGTCAAGACGGGCGTCGATGCCTATCAGCGCGGCGACTATCCCGCCGCAGTGGCGCAGTGGCGCACTGCCGCGGCGCGCGGCGACGCCGATGCGCAGTTCAACCTTGGCCAGGCCTATAAGCTCGGCCGCGGCGTACCCCCCGACATGAAGCAGTCCGAGGAATGGTATCGCAAGGCGGCGCTCCAGGGCCATGACGACGCCGAGACTTATTACGGGCTCGCGATGTTCGAGAATGGCAAGCACCGCGATGCGGCGCCCTGGCTCGAGCGCGGCGTGGCGCGCGGCGATGCGCGGGCCCAATATGTGCTGGGGGTGATGCTCTTCAACGGTGACAGCGTGGAGAAGGACTGGGTCCGCGCCTATGCGCTGATGGTCCGTGCCTCGCAGACCGGGCTCGACGCGGCGTCCAAGGCGCTGGCGCAGATGGACCAGCACGTCCCTCTCGCCGACCGGCAGAAGGGCTCGGCACTCGCGCGTCAGTACGAGCAGCAGTACGGCAAGGGCGGCATGCCCCTGCCCCCCGCCCCTTCGGCAGCAGCGGCAACGCGGCCGACGCCGGTCGCCCCGCCCAAGCCGACCCGAACGGCGGCGTCCACGCCTACAGCCTCTGCCCCTGCCCGCGACGGCGGCTGGCGCGTCCAGCTCGGTGCGTTCGGAGATCCGAACAACGCACGGAAGCTGTGGGCGCAGGTGGCCGCACGCTTTCCGGGCCGGCAGCCCCAATATGTGAAGGCCGGTACGCTCACCAAACTGATCGTGGGGCCCTATGCCTCGCGCGCCGATGCGGCGGCGGGGTGCCGCGGGGTGAATCCCTGCGTGCCCGTCGCGCGCTGAAGGCCATCCCACCGGAAACCAAAAGGCGAAGCTTTCGTTGAGCGGCGATG
>DATLJJ010000092.1:0-2426 GCA_035538975.1 Sphingomonas sp.
GATCCGCTGCTCACGCGCGCCGAGACCGCGCTCGGCATCGCGCTCGAGCCCGATGCCGTGGAGGATGGCGGACCTGCGCCGTGCGTCGTCCTGTCGTTAGCCGCCGAGGGTGTCGGCGCGACGATGACCGTCCCGCTCGACCACCCGGCACGCGCGCAATGGGAGACGCAGGCCGGCGCGCTACGCCCTGCCGACGCCCGGCTCCCGGTGGTGCTGCGGCTACTCGTCGCGGGGCCGCGCCTGGGCGTCGACGAAGCGGGCGCGCTCGTTGCCGGCGATCTGGTGCTGATCGGTACCCGTCCCGGCGCGACCATCGAGGCGAGCGACGGCGCGTCGCGCGCGGGCCAGCTCGACCTCGTCTCCGGAAGCTTCACCCTGCACCCCGAAGGAAACCCGATGGCCGCCGATCCCGCAGCGTCCGCTGCTCCCCGCGACTTCGCCGTCCCGCTCACCGTGCGGCTGCCCGATCGTGCCACCAGCGCCGCGAGCCTGGCCGCGCTGCGTCCCGGCACGGCACTGCCGCTCGGCCCGCTCACAGACGGGATGCCGGTCGAACTGCTCGTCGCGGGCAGGCTCCTCGCGCGTGGCGAGCTGGTGCAGCTCGGCGACCGTTTCGCAGTGCTGATCGAGGAACGCGCGGCGATGGACGATGTGGACGCGGCGGGTCCGGTCGATACCGCGGAGGCGCAGGCGTGAACCTCGCCGAGTTCACTCCGGGCTCGGCGCTGATCACGGTCATTTTGATCGCGCTGGCGCCCTTCTTCGCCGTCATGGTCACCAGCTTCACCAAGATCGTCGTGGTGCTAAGCCTCGTGCGCAACGCGCTCGGACTGCAGCAGGTGCCGCCGAATCTGGTGCTCAACGGGCTGGCGCTGATCCTGAGCCTGTTCGTCATGTACCCGACGCTGGGCAAGATGCAGGCAGCGGCCGCGATCGAGGGGCCGGCGACGCCGACCATGCCCGGCGAGCCGCAATCGGCGGAGAACCCGATCGAGAGCACCGGTGACATCTTCGCCACCGCCGATCGCGCCAAGGAGCCGCTGCGCGAATTCCTGATGAAGCACAGCGATCCGCGCGAGCGCGCCTTCTTCCTGCGCACCCAGCAGCGGATCGGCGATCCGGCCAAGGCGAACGAGCTCAAGGAGAGCGACTTCGTGATCGTGATCCCCGCCTTCGTGGTCAAGGAGCTCAAGCTCGCCTTCCAGATCGGCTTCCTGATCTTCCTCCCCTTCCTCGTCATCGACATGGTGATCTCGAACATCCTGCTCGCGATGGGCATGATGATGCTCTCGCCGGTCACGATCTCGCTGCCGTTCAAGATCCTGCTGTTCGTGCTCGTCGACGGCTGGGTGAAGCTCAGCCACGGGCTGGTGCTTTCCTATGCGTGACGGAGCCGCGCGATGAGCGACGACATCGTCACGCTGACGACGCAGGCGCTGTGGCTGGTGCTGCTGCTATCGGCACCGCCGATCATCGCCGCGTCGGTCGTCGGGCTGCTCGTCGCGGTGGTACAGGCGGCGACCCAGCTCCAGGAACAGACGCTCCAGTACACGCTCAAGTTCTTCGCGATCGTGGTGAGCATCTTCGTCACCGCAAGCCTGATGGCAGGGACGCTCTATGGCTATGCCGACGCGATCTTTTCGGGGCTCGCGGGGGTCGGGCGATGATCGAGGCCGCTCCGCCCGGGATCGGCATCCCGCTGTTCGCCGCGATGCCATGGCTCGACCAGCTGCTCACCGTGGGAGTCGCAGCGACGCGCTTCGCCTTCGCCTTCGTGTTCGTCCCCGTCTTCTCGCGCGAAGTGATGCCGGGGACGGTGCGCAACAGCATCATCGTGACCTTCGGCCTCGTGGCGCTTGCGGTCCAGCCCGACTTCGCCCCGGGTACGCTGAGCGCGATGGACTGGACGCGGATGCTGTTCAAGGAAGCCGCGGCGGGCGGCATCATCGGACTGTTCTTCGGCACGGTGATGTGGGCGATGGCGGCCGCGGGCGAGATCATCGATACCAAGGTGGGCGCAACGATCGGCCAGCTCGTCGATCCGCTGAGCGGCACCACCACTTCGCTCACCGGCATCCTGCTCGGGCGCTTCGCCGAAGTCGTGTTCGTCACTGCCGGCGGGCTCACGCTGCTCGTCGGCACGGTGATGGCGAGCTACATCGTCTGGCCGCTCGGCCCGGGCGGACTCGCGGTGGACATGCGCGCGGTGCAGTTCTTCGAGGGCGAATTCGGCCGGCTGTTCGCGCTAGCCTTCATCTTCGCGGCGCCGGTGCTGACCGTGCTCTACGTCATCGACGCGGCGCTCGGTTTCCTCAACCGGTTCGCCCAGTCGTTCAACGTCTTCGCCATGTCGATGCCGATCAAGGCGGCGGCGGCAGTATTCGTGGTGATCCTGACGCTGCCGCTGCTCGCACAGGCCGTGGTGG
>DATLJJ010000093.1:0-5890 GCA_035538975.1 Sphingomonas sp.
CGTCCTCCACGTAGAAGCGCTCGCCCTGCGAACGGCCGCGCCCCCTGAGATCGAGCGCGAACACCGCATATCCGGCCCCGACGAGCTGCTCGGCGGCCCAGAAATACTGTCCTCCGTGCGAATTGACTCCGTGGCAGAAGACGACGGCAGCGCGCGGCGCGCCGTCCGGCTGCCAGACGCGATAGAAGATATCGACGCCTCCGGCGCTCGTGAACGTGGCTTCTTCCGCTGCCATAACATCCCCCTTCCAGCCGTGGAAGCGCGAGGCTGTTTCAACCTGCATCAATATGCAAGTGCGCGCTCTGCACGCGTCAGCGGCGGCGGCGCTCCGCGCGACGCACCAGCCAGCCGCCGACCAGCAGGATCAGCGTCGGGCAGAGCATCGTCAGCCACAGATCGTGGAGCGACGCGCCGAGACGATCCTCGCCGCTGGCGGGATTGAGCATGTCATAGGTCTCGTTGGCGAGCTCGAGCACGAGTACGGCGAGCCACGGGCGCCAGTCCCAGAAGACGCGGCGCAGCACCGCCGAGGCGCCGAGCAGCAGGAGCATGCCGCCGATCACATGCAGCGTCGAATCGGGCAGGCCGGTGGTCGCCGCCACCCATAGCTTGACGTCCTGCCAGCTGTTCACACGCGTGTCGCGAACGGAGTAAAATCGGTGCCTTCGTCGTACACGTCCACGCCCTCACGCCGCTTCAGGAAGCCCACCACCACATAAGTGAGCGGAGTCAGCACAACTTCCCAGCTGACCTTGAGTGCCCATTGGGTGAAGAGAACCTGGATCACAAGGCCGGTGGTCCAGCCCTCCGCGCCGAGAAAGGCGAGCGGGTAGAAAATCAGGCTGTCGATCCCCTGCCCCGCCACCGTCGAGCCGATCGTGCGCGTCCAGAGCATCCTGCCCCGGGTCCACAGCTTCATCTGCGCGAGGACATAGCTGTTGACGAACTCGCCCGCCCAGAAGGCGCAGACCGAGGCGAGCACGATGCGCGGGACTTGGCCGAAGATCGTCTCATAGGCCGCCTGGTTGCCCCAGCTCGGCGCCGGCGGCAGCGCGACGACCACCCACGACATGAACGCCATGAACAGCACAGCGGCAGTGCCCGCCCAGATCACCCGGCGCGCACGGGCATAGCCATAGACCTCGGTCAGCACATCGCCGATGACGTAGGAGACGGGGAAGAAGAGGATGCCCGCGCCGAACGGCCAATAGCCCACGCCCGGGAGCCAGAGCTGCGACACCTTGCCCGCGCCGAGCACGTTGGACAGCAGCAATATGGCGACGAAGGCCGCCATGACGAAGTCGTAGTAGCGGAAGTGTCCGCCGGTGATCTCGCGCGCGACGACCTGCGCCGGCTGGCTTTCCCCCTCGCTCATGGCGGGCGTTATGATCGCGGTTCCGCCGCGGCGCAATCCGCGTTAGGGAGGCCCCGCGCGCGCCCGTAGCTCAGCTGGATAGAGCACGAGCCTTCTAAGCTTGGGGTCGCAGGTTCGAGCCCTGCCGGGCGCGCCAATTTTTCAAGCGCGGCGACGCCCGACAACGATTCGAGGCATGAGGTCACTGCCGCCTGGCAGCCGCGACACCCTGGATAGTGATCCCTGCGCCTGGCGCGCCGGTTGGCGCGGTAACGGAGAAGGGCGCGACGATCTCCTCGCCGTCGGGACCGTAGAAACGCGGAGCGAACTGGCCCGCCTCGACGCCGCCGCGCGACAGGAAGCCGGTCGTGCCCGTCAGGGTCAGGCGGCCGGCGACGTCATAGCTGCCGAAGTCGATCGAGCCGCTTCCGTCGGACGCCGTACCCGCCATCGAGAGCGCGCCGGTGTAGTTTTGGGCGCCGAAGTCGACGGTGAATAGCGACGTGCCCTTGACGTCGTAGAAGACGGTGGAGGGATATTGGCGCCCGGTACCGTGGAGAATGCCGCGGTAGCTGCCCGTGCCCGTCTTGCCCATCAGCAGCCCGTCCGGGGTCGCGAGGCCGTAGCCGCCATATTGGTCGACGCGCTGGCGGCCCAATCCGACGGGTACCGTCGTCGAATAATGCGTGAAGCTGGCATAGGTGAGCGCAAGCTCGGTGTTGCCGTTGCCCGGCTTGTAGAGCCGCAGCGTCACGTCCTGCGTGTCGTAGCCGCTGCTGAAGCTCTTGCGGTACGTCGTGAAATTGGGATCGCTGCTCGCCACCTTGTCGTTGATGGTAAACTGGCCGCCATAGAGGTCCGAAGTCGGCGTGCCATAGGTGAAGGTCTCGGAATTCTGCCAGTTCAGCTGGCTGACCAGGTTGTTGATGTACCCCTCGTAGAAAAGTTGGGGACGCGTGAGGTTGGTCAGAGTCAGGTTTTCCACCGGCACGCCCGCGTCACGCTGGCCGGTGAATCCTCCCACCACCGTCATGCCGTTGCCGTTTGATCCCGAGAAGGCGCCGCCCAGCTCCTCACTATTGGGTCCGTAGAAGCGCCCGTTCAGCGATCCGCCCGCCGAGCCGAACCACCCCCTGTAGAGGGCATTGCCCGTGAATCCGCTCGCCGAAAGATGTCCGGCACCCGTGAACTCGATCCCGCCGCCCATCACGCTCTGACCCGTCACGAGCGAGGTTTCGGTGAGATAATTGTGAGCCGAGAACACGCCGGCGCCGAAATCGATGCTGAACTCGCCCTGTCCCTGAAAGGCGCGGGGTTCCTGGCCCGGGGCCGAAACCGCCCCGAACATATCGGTCCGGAACCCCGCCGTACCGGTGCGCGGCACGGCCGCCGCAGCGGTGGGCAACCCATAGGTGAACACGTAGAAGTCCATGTCCTGGCGTGTCCCGGACACCACATTGTGCTGCCAATAGGCCAGTCCGACATATTGGTTCGATCGGGTGCTGGTGTAGGGCGTTGTCGTAACCGTCAGATAGTCGCGATCGCCGCTGGCGGTCTTCTGATAGATCGTCTCGCCGCCACCGCTGGTCTGGATCTCTGCCGGCCCGAAACCCTGACTGCGCCCGTCGGCACTGATGGTGTAGCTCCTGGTGCCCGCGTCATAGCTCACCGTCAGGCTGTTCGGACGGACCTGCCCGCTGACGCCGGTCCTGGTGGTCAAATCCAGCGCCAGCTTCATGCCCGCTGCATCGTTCTGGAAGGCCTGGCTGGTCTTCAGATCTGTCACGGTGACATTGGTGGGAGCAGGTGCCGGCTCGGGGATCGTGCCGATGCCACCTCCGCCGGCCCCGCCGCCCCCTCCGCCGCTGCAAGCCTCAAGCAGCAGCAGGATAGCCGCCGAAATCGCGTCCTTGTGTCGCATAAATGCCCCCTTTTCGGGGCAGATGCCTTAGATATTCGCCCACTATCGTCAATCGTTTAGGACGCCGCCGAGCAAACGCGCTTGCCCGCTGGTGTAAGTGATAATGCGAGAAATGGAGCGGCCCGCTGCCGGAACTTGCTTAGCGCGCCTCCACCACCACGGGCACTTCGATCCGGCTGGAGCCGCGCTGCACCTGAAGCGTGAGCCTGGCGCCTATTTCGGTGCGGCCGACCATGTTGCGTACTTCGGCGCCGGTTGGGGTCGGGAGTCCGCCGGCGGTGAGGATGATGTCGCCGGTGCGTAGGCCCGCGCGCGCCGCTGCCGAGCCGGGCTCGACTGAGGCGACCGGCGCGCCGGCGGGGACGCTCGCGTTGGCGGCGACGACTGCCGGGTTGGCGAAGGCGATGCCGATGCGCCCGCGCCGCACCGTCCCGTGCCGCAGGATCTGATCGGTCACGAACCGCACCGTAGCCGACGGCACCGCGAAGCCGATCCCGATGTTGGCGCCAGGGCCGAAGATCGCGCTGTTGATGCCGATCACAGTCCCGTCCATCCCGATCAGGGGACCGCCCGAATTGCCCGGATTGATGGGCGCGTCGGTTTGAATGTAGCTCTCGAAACCGTCGCTGCTCACTCCCCGCCCGACCGCGCTGACGATGCCCGAGGTCACCGTCTGGCCGAGCCCGAAGGGATTGCCGATCGCGAGCACCCGGTCGCCGACGGCGACCCTGTCGGAGTCGCCCAGCGCGAGCTGCGGCAGGTTGGTGCCGCGCAGCCGCAGGAGCGCGACGTCGGCGGCCTCGTCGCTGCCGAGAAGCTCTGCCTGGAAGCGGCGGCGATCGGGAAGCACGACGTCGATTATGCGGGCGTTGGTCACGACATGATGATTGGTGATGACCAGCCCGCGCGCGCCGTCGACGATCACGCCCGATCCGGAGGAGAGCCGCGCCTGGGACGCCTGCTCGGGAACGTCGAAGAAGCGGCGGAAGAAAGGGTCGCGCAACAGCGGATTCTGCTGGTCCGGCGACGCCTGGACCACCGCGATGCTCACCACCGCGGGCGCCGCCTGACGGACCAGCGGCGCGAAGCTGGACGGGCCTTCCCCTGCCCCGGTCGCCGCGCGCGGGGACTCGGCGGCGGGGAGCGGCGCGCGTTGCTGCTGGTCGTTCTCCCCCGAGCGGCAGGCGCTGGCGAGCAGCGTCAGAGCGAGGACCGTCGCTGTAGGCAGGCGCATGATCGGCCTCCTGTGCCGCGAGCGTCGCGGCACGTCAGGGTGCGGGCGGCTCGCGCTCCGGGGCTGCGCTCGCCTCAGGCTCCGGCCGTGTTTCGTCGACGATGGGACCACGCCCCTCGATCGCCAGCGCGGCGAAGGCGGCGCCTTCGAACAGCAGGGCGATGCCGAGCGCCACGCCGGGCAGAAAGAAGCCGGTCACCGGAATGCGGAACATCAGCCACAGGCCTGCCACGATGGCCACGAGGCCCGAGATGACGAGCCAGCCCCAGCCCCGTTCCGGCCGCACGCGAAAGCCGAGCGCGATCTCGCCCAGGCCCGTGATCAGCAGCAGCCAGGACACGGTGACCGTGATGGCCAGCGCGCCGACCGGGGGCCACAGCAGGAAGATCACCGCGGTCGCGACGAACGCGAGGCCGATGAGGAGGTTGAGGAAGAAGCCCTTCCAGGCTGGGGACCTGAAGGCCTGCACCACTTGTGCGACCCCCGCCACCGCCGCCGAGATGCCCACCGCCAGCGTCACCGCCAGCGTCGACAGCAGCGGCGCCATGATCGCGAAGATGCCGCACAGCATCAGGACGACGCCGAGGACCAGGAAGCCGGGCCGGTACCTCGAGCTATATTCGAGGCCGCCCAGATGCGATGCTTTCATCGTTGCGCTCATGCGAACTCCCACAAGCCGCGAGCGGCAATCCCGCCGCAGCGGACGGGATGCCCTATGATGTCGAGCAGGTCTAATTGGGATTAGTTCGCGGAGGTATCGGGATAAATCCTGATGGCTGCAGGCATGCGATACCTATAGCTCCAGCACCGATCAGAGATTTTCGGCCCGCGCGATCGGGACATGCCGATGATCAAGGCGATCGTCTGGCAAACAGGTTTTGCAGCCAGAGTAAAACGCGACCGGGCATCCAGCGATTGATCCACTCGATTGGAGAACGACGATGGCAGATAGTGCGCCATTGGCCGGAATTGTGCCGTCCGCTACCAGCCGCCGCGCCCGGACGCCGCGACCCGGGCGGATGCGGAGCTGGATCATAGGCGGACTCGCGCTGGCCGCCGCCGGCTGCGTCACCACTCCCGAGCCGACCAGCGAGCCGAGGCTCACCGGCACGGAATGGCGGCTCGTCGAATTCATATCGCCGGAGGACTCGATCGGCACGATCCGTGCCCGCCCCGAGGAAGTCTATACGCTCCGGCTCGAGCCCGACGGGAGCCTTGCCGCGGGATTGACCTGCAACCGGGGCGCGGGCCGCTGGAGCTCGCCCGACGTGCACAAGACCATGGGGACCGTGACGCTCGAAGTGAAGGCCGTGACCATGGCCGCTTGCCCGCCCACGCAGTTCCCGCGGCTACCCGACGATCTCGGCCGCATCCGGAGCTT
>DATLJJ010000094.1:0-4119 GCA_035538975.1 Sphingomonas sp.
ATCTTCGGCGACAATCCGCGATCCGTCCGCCAGCGCGACATGGACCAATGTGCGCTCACCGAGCCGCTCGACCACCTCAGCGGTGCCGCGGGTCGAGGCGCTCTCAGGCGCGGCGATCCGCACGCTTTCGGCGCGCAGGCCCAGCGTGAAACTGGCTTCGCGAGGAAGCGCGGCGGCGGAAATCGCGCTGTCCAGCTCGGCCCCATCGCCCAGCTGCACGCGCGCCTGGCCCTCCGGCCCTTCGGTCACCGTGACGGGGAGCAAATTGATCCGCGGCGAGCCGACGAAGGTGGCGACGAACTGCGTCCGCGGGCGGCGATAGATCTCCATCGGCGTGCCGACCTGTTCTATCCCGCCCTTGTTGAGCACCACGATCCGGTCGGCGAGCGTCATCGCCTCGACCTGGTCGTGCGTCACGAAGATCATCGTCGTGCCGAGCCGGCGGTGAAGCTGCGCCAGTTCCACGCGGGTGCGGCCGCGCAGCGCCGCGTCGAGGTTCGACAGCGGCTCGTCGAGCAGGAACAACTCGGGCTGCTTGACGATCGCACGGGCGATGGCGACGCGCTGGCGCTGCCCACCCGAGAGCTGGCCCGGCTTGCGGTCGACCAGCGCCTCGATCTCGAGGCTCGCGGCCGCCGCGGCGATCCGTTCGGCGATCTCCACCTCGGGCACGCGCATGTTGCGCAAGCCGAAGGCCATGTTCTCGCGCACGCTCATGTGCGGATAGAGCGCATAATGCTGGAAGACCATCGCAACGCCGCGCTCGCCCGGCGGCAGCGGATCGACGCGGCGCTCCCCGATGCGGATCTCGCCCGAATCGACGGTCTCCAGCCCTGCGATCATCCTGAGCAGCGTGGACTTGCCGCAACCCGAAGGGCCGAGGAAGACGACGAATTCGCCGGGCGCGATGTCGAGCGAGAGCCGATCGACTACCTTCTGCGCGCCATAGGCCTTGCTGACGTCCGCCAGCGCAACACCCGACACTCGCATCCTCCTCCTGAAATTGTCTGATGATTTGCTGGGAAGCCGCGCCCGTGTCAACAACTCCTCGCGGTCCGGACGCATTTCCGCTCCTGCGACCAAGGCGGACGACCGTGCGATGAAGACGGTCGGCGCACGGGGCAGACCGTGGTATCCGCAGTGCGTGCACGATCTTGTTCCTGGCCTCTTCCGCCGGCGCGAAGCCGTGACTGCGGTGGTGCTCACCATCCTCCTGTGGCTGGTGGCGCTGCTGCTGTGGTCGGCGCGCGACATCGCGTCGGGCGAGCCTTTCCCCTTCGCCTACAAGCTGCTGCTGGTGCAGACCTTCGCACTCGGGCTCGTCTTCTCGGCGGCCTTGGCGGGGGTGATCGGGCTCGCGTGGCGGCTGCCGCGGCGCTGGATGATCCCGCTGATCGTCGCGGCGGCGCTCGCCATCGCGGTGCTGCACGGGCTGATCGATGCCTATCTGCTTCAGCAGCTCGCCCGCGCGCTGCAACGCCGGCCGGCGCCGCTGGCCGAACTGTTCAATTCGGGGCTGATGCCCTTCGTGCTGATCTATGGTCTCTACGCCACGGCGCTGGGGCTGATGCAGAGCGAAATGGCGGTGCGTGAGCGCGAGCGGCAGCTCGCCGAAGCGCGCGACGCGGCGCAGCAGGCGCAGCTGGCGGCGCTGCGCTTCCAGCTCAATCCGCATTTCCTGTTCAACACGCTCAACGCGATCTCGTCGCTGATCGTCACCGGCCGCAACGCCGATGCCGAGCGCGTCACAGTGAAGCTCTCGGACTTCCTGCGCCTGACGCTCGAGGCGGACCCCGAGGCCGAAGTGACGCTCGACGAGGAGCTCGCCACCACGCAATCCTATCTCGACATCGAAAGCGCGCGCTTTGCCGATCGGCTGCAGCTGTCGTTCGACTGCCCGCCCGCGCTGCTCAACGCCTATGTGCCGAGTTTCCTGCTGCAGCCGTTGGTCGAGAACTCGATCAAATATGCAGTGTCCACCTCGCGTGGTCCCGTCGCGCTTGAGGTGCGCGCGCGGGCAACCGGTGGCGTGCTCGAGATCGTCGTCGAGGATAGCGGCGGCGGGGCGGCGCGCGCGCCTGCCGCGAGTGGGACCGGGGTGGGGCTGGACAATGTCCGCAAGCGGCTCGCCGCCTTCCATGGCGCTGCGGGGCGGATGGAGGCACGGGCGACGCCGCAGGGTTATGTCGTGAAGCTCACGCTCCCGCTCCGTTTCGCGCCGATGCGCGAGGCTGCCGAATGATGCGTACCCTGCTGGTGGACGACGAGCCCCTCGCGCTCGACCGGCTCGCCGCCGGGCTGGCGGGGATCGAGGGCGTCGAGCTGGTCGGCACCGCCGCCGACGGTATCGAGGCGCGCGAACGGATTGCGGCGCTGAGGCCCGAGCTGGTGATCCTCGACATCCAGATGCCGGGCCTTTCGGGCATGGAACTGGCACAGTCGCTCGCCGACGGTCCCGACCGACCCGACGTGGTGTTCGTCACGGCCTTCAACCGCTTCGCTATCGAGGCCTTCGAAGTCGAGGCGATCGACTATCTGCTCAAGCCCGTGAGCTTCGACCGCCTCCGCCTCGCCGTCGATCGCGTCCGGCGACGCCGGGCGCTGATCGACGCGGACGGGCGCGCGGCCGAGCTCGGCGCGGTCGTCGCGGCGCTGCGCGCGGATGCTGGCGAAGCGCTGCCGAAGGAGGGGGAGCCCTATGAATCGGCGATCTGGGTACCCGGACGCCAAGGTTCCGTCCGGGTACCCGTGGCGATGATCGACCGGATCGAGGCTGCGCGCGACTATGTGCTGCTCAACACGCCCATCAAAAGCTACATCCTGCGCGCCAAGATGAACGAGCTCGAGCGCCGGATCGACCCGCGCCAGATGGTGCGCATCCACCGCTCGCACATGGTGCGCATCGCTGCAGTGGTGGGCGTCGAGCGGCCGGGCAAGGGCGCGCTGCGCGTCGTGCTCGAGGATGGCGCCAACCTGCAGGTCGGCCCCAATTATCACGATCAGGTGGTGCAGGCGCTGCGCCTCTGACTTCGTCGCGGCCGCGGCGGGGCACGTCGCAGCAGAGTGGAACCGTGGGCGCTGAGGAGCGAGCCGGTTCCCATGACGACATTCGCACTTCCTGCTGCACGGGCCGCCCTGCCGGCCTTCCGCAGCTTCCGCATGGCCTGCCTGGCCGGGCTGATGATCCTCGATTCGTCGGGCGCGATCGCCAGGCAGCGCGATGAAGATCCGATCGACAGCCTGGTCGCCGCCGAGCGGCGTTTCGCCGCGGACGCCGCGCAGACCGGCATCTCCTCCGCCTTTCGTGCGCACGCCGCTCCGAACAGCATCCTGCTGCGGCCCTATCCGGTGCCCGCGCTGCCCGAGCTCGCGCGCCAGCCGGACGATCCCGCGGTGCGGCTCGAATGGGAGCCCGCCGTCGCCGCGGTGGCGGCGTCGAACGATCTCGGCTTCACCACCGGCCCGTATCGCCTGACTCGCGGGGCCAAGGTGCGGACCGGCCAGTTCCTGACCGTCTGGCAGCGCGGCTCTGACGGGCGCTGGCGCTGGTACCTCGACAACGGCTCGCCGGTGGAGGGAGACAAGCCCGCGCCATCCTTCCCCATGTCGGTCACCCGGCTGCGGGCCGCTGCGCCGACGGCGCCCGATGCCGGCGCGGCGATCAGTCTGGGCACGGCCGAGGACGCGCTCCACGGGGCGATGCGTACCGACGGGCCCGGCGCAGTGCGCGCGGCTCTGGCGGAGGAGGGGCTGGTACTTCGGGCCGGAATGGGGAGCGCGCCGCGCGATGCCGCCGCCGCTGCGCTCGCAGCAACGCCCGCGATCGAGCGCGCCGAGCGGCTGGGACTGCGTGTCTCCGTCGCCGGAGACCTGGCCGTCAGCTACGGCCGGCTCGACGCCAGGGGAGGCGAACGGCTCTACTATGTGCGGATCTGGCGTCGCCAGGGCGAGGGTTGGCGCCTGCTGATCGATCAGCTGAGCTGAGCGCACCGGAATTCGTCGCGCGCCTGGCGGCTTTGGTCGCCGCCGCCGACGCCGGGGCGGTTCCGGTCGCATGCCGCATGCGCCGCGGGGCGTGCCGCGCGAGAGCGGCGCTTCAACGAAAAGGGAGGGAACCAT
>DATLJJ010000095.1:0-3051 GCA_035538975.1 Sphingomonas sp.
ACCTTCGGCTGCATCAACGTGCCGATCGCCTTCTACGGCAAGCGCCTGGCTCCGCTCTTCCGGAAGAAGGGCGGCTACGTCTATATTCTGCCCGACACCAGGCCGATCGAGCAGATTTTCCCGCGCCTGCACGTTCAGACCACTGCGGCCGGCACGCACTAGCGGCTTTCGTTCCGTCCGGACGCGCCCTAGACTGCAGGCATGACGGGCCGGACAGCCTCGTGCAGCTGCGGACAGCTTCGCCTGACCTGCGAAGGCGAGCCCGTCCGCATCTCCATCTGCCATTGCCTCGAATGCCAGAAGCGCACCGGCAGCGTGTTCGCGGTCCAGGCGCGCTTTCCGCGGGAGCAGGTGACGGTCGAGGGCCGCTCGGCGCAATGGTCCCGGGTCGGCGACAGCGGCACGTCAGCCACTTTCCATTTCTGCCCGCTGTGCGGCTCGACGGTCTATTGGGAATTCCGCGAGACTCCGGACGCCATCGCGGTGGCGACCGGTGCTTTCGCCGATCCCGGTTTCCCGCCTCCCCGGGTCTCGGTCTACGAAGAGCGGCAGCACCCATGGACGCTCGCACCGGGACAGTTGCCGATGGAGCACCAGTTCTAGCCGCTGCGGTTTGACGCCGCTCGAGGGGGCGTGTGCCGACGCTGGGCGCGCGCTACGCCAGCACGGCGAGCACGACACCTTTGCCACGCACCTCGCTCGGCTGCCCCAGGAACAGGTCGAACTGCCCGCGTGTGGCGTGCGAGAGCTGGTAGGTTTTGCCGCCTGTGGGCACGAGGCGTGTGTCCATCTCGAAATAGGCGACGAAGGGCTGGTGCCGCGCCAGGTCCGACGGACGGTTGGGATCGGCGGGGGAACGTTCGAGTGCCGCCAGCGTCGCGGGTGCATTGCCCGCCTCGCCCATGATCAGGAAGCTCGTGCCGACCAGCTTCTCCCATTCCTCGACTTCGCTGCGCGTGAGCAGAACGGGCGGCGCGGTGACCACGGGCTGCGCCGGCGGCGCGGCGAGGCTGCCCGACCCTGCCGAGCCGCACCCGGCCAACCCCGTCGCAGCAACGCTTGCCAATCCGCCGAGCACGAAGCGCCGGCGGGAACTCTCAGTTCCCGTATGCATAAAGCCCCCAAAGCGGACCCATTCTCCGCCGCTTTGGAGTCGCTCTAGCGGCTCGCGCAGAATTCCGCATCTGCTGAATTGGATATCTGGCTTCCCTCGCCGGGACGGTGCGGTCTGCAATGCTCAGAAAATGCTCAGTCTTTGCTCATGGCCTTCACCAAAGACGCGACGATGCTGCCCCGCGGTATCGTAAGGGAGGCGAAGGCAATGGCAGTGACCAACGAAGGCCGGGCGGGAGCCGGTATCCCCTGGCGACTCATCTTCTGGGGCGGCGCGGCGGCGCTGCTCGGCGTCCCCCTGCTCGCGCGCTGGCCGTGGACGACGTCCGACTTCCTGTTCGCGGCGGTGATGTTCGGGACCGTCGGCGGCATCTTCGAGCTGGCGGTGCGGATGACGCCCAACCCGGCCTATCGCGCGGGCGTGGCGGTGGCGCTGGGCGCAGCCTTCCTGCTCGTGTGGATCAACGGCGCGGTGGGAATCATCGGCGACGAGGACAACCCCGCGAACCTGATGTACCTGGGCGTGATCGCCATCGCGCTGGCGGGTGCGGTGGTCGCCGCTTTCCGCGCCTCGGGAATGGCGCGCGCCATGTTCGCCGCGGCGGGTGCGCAGGGACTGGTGACTGCTATAACGCTGCTCGCCGGGCTGGGCGCGAACGAGCCGCCGGGCGCGCTGGGCGTGCTGGGGCTCAATCTGTTCTTCGTCATGCCCTGGCTGCTTTCGGGCGGGCTGTTCCGCAAGGCATCGCGCGATGCGCGCGCGGCTCAGCTATAGGCCTGGGGAAGCCAGTTGCGCGTGACGGTGACGCGGTCGCCGACGCGCGCGACCTTGAAGAGCAGCGCGGCGAATTCGTCGGGAAGCCCGATGCAGCCATGGGTGGCCCAGCGGTTCTCGACGACCTCGCCGCTGCCGTGGATCGAGATGCCGCCCCAGGTGAGCCGCATCATGTACGGCATGGGAGCGCCGTAGAGGTTCGAGATGTGGCGCTCGCGCTTCTGGAGGATCGGGAAGCTGCCGAGCGGCGTCGGCTTGTGGTCGGCGCCGTAGATCAGGATCGTGCGCCCGATCTCGACGCCGCCGCGATAGACGTAGAGCGTGTCGCGGGCGAGATCGGCGACGATCTCGAGGCGGCCTGGGCGACCGCGCTCGGGCTCCCACAGATATTCGCCGGGTTCGAGCGGACTATCGGTCTCGAGCACCGAATAGACGATCGGCCCCTTGGCCGTGGCGGCGAGTGCGACGGGCGCCGAGACGAGGAGCAGCACGACCATCGCCTTGGCGAGGAAGCGGGCGAGGCCAGAGAGGAGCGAGCGCCTGTTCATGGGCGCGATATCGCGCGACTTTCGGGGCCTGAACAGCCCCCGAAAATGGCCTGTTCCGGGCAGGGACAGGGTGAATATGCGTTAACCGTGATTGCGCGGGCGAAGCGCCCGACGCCCGCATTTCCCTGTTGTGCCGCGGCGTCCTTTCCTCCACTATTTGCATGCGCATCCCGAATATTGGGATAGAATATAAGCCTCCCTCTACTCGGCGGCGCCCAAGAGAAACAGTGGGAAGAGAGGAATGGCCATGAAAGTCTCAGCCGGGGCGCGCCGTGCGCTCGCCGTCGCATTGCTCGCCACGACATCGTCCATGCTCGTCTCGGCCGCCGCGCCCGCAGCGCAGGAACAGCTCGATCGCGGGCTGATCGCCGTGCCCGCCGCGGGCGGCGGCAATCTGGTCCAGTGGCGCCTGCGTGCGGAGGACGACCCCAAGCTCCGCTTCCTGCTATTCCGCGACGGCAAGCAGATCACCGCGCCGCCGATCAGCGCCACCAATTTCCACGACGCCGGGGGCACGCCCGACTCGGTCTATCGGCTACAGGCGGTGGGTCCGGTGCGCGGCACCGATCGCGCGGCGGAAACGGGCGTGTGGAGGCCCGGCTATGGCACGATCCC
>DATLJJ010000096.1:0-13447 GCA_035538975.1 Sphingomonas sp.
ACACGCTGTTCAACACCTGCAACAACTGGACGGGCGAGGGACTGCGCACCGCGGGCGCGAAGATGGGCATCTGGACGCCGTTCACCTGGGGCGTGATGAAATGGCTGTGAGGCCCGCGATCCCGGCTTCGGCCGACGTGCCGCCGCCCCGGCGCGCCTTCTTCTCCGAATGGCCCCGCGCCGCATGGGGACTGATGCGGCTCGCTGCCGAATGGCGCCGCCTGCCGCGCGCACCGCACGGCGACGGGCGGCCCGTGCTGCTGCTGCCGGGGCTGTTCAACTCGGACCGGTCGAATCTGGTGCTGCGTGCCTATCTCAGGCGGCTCGGCTACCGCCCCTATGGCTGGGCGCTGGGGCGCAACTTCGGCGTGCGCGCGACGGGACCCGAGGCCGAGCGGCTGGTCGCCCGGATCGCAGCGATCCATGCCGAGACGGGCGAGAAGGTGACGCTCGTCGGCGTGTCGCTGGGCGGGATCATGGCGCGGCTGGTCGCGCACCGGCATCCCGAGCTGGTGCGCGAAGTGATCACGGTAAGCTCGCCCTTCGCCGGCCCGCCGACCGCGACCAATGTCTGGCGCCAGTTCGAATGGCTGACGGGGGAGAAGATCGCCGATCCGCAGGTGAAGGCGCGGCTGGCCGAGGCGGCGCAGCCGCTGCCGGTGCCCGCGACTGCGATCTGGAGCCGCAGCGACGGGCTGGTGAACGGCTATATATGCCGCGAAGGCGAAGGCGAAGGCTGCCGCGACATCGAGATCAGCAGCAGCCATCTGTTCGTGCAGATGCGGCCCGAGACGCTGCGCGCGGTGGCACAGGTGCTGGGCGGCGGTTATTCGGGATCGGAGGCCTTGTAGCCGGTGTATTCGCCGCAGGTGTCGGGATGCTTGCGGCATTCCTTCTCGTGTTGGCGGCGTTCCTTGCCCTCGCGTGCTTCCTTCTCACGCATCTTGCGGCCGTAGTTGCGGTCCGACTCTTCCTGGCTCGTCGTCGACCAATCGACGACCTGGCCCCCGGCCTTGACCGGGAGCGTGGCCACGTCCCAGGCGGTCTTGGCGATGCACCCGCCCGCGAGCAGCGGCACGGCGGCGACGAACGGAAGAAGCAGCTTACGCATCAGGGCACCCTTTGGTCGGCGGGCGCCGGGGAAGCCGATGCACGCGCGGAAACGCCAATATATGGGTAATCACTGAAGAAGCCATCTACGCCCAATCCGATGAAATACCGGATTTCTTCGGCGAGCCGACCATGGTCGGCCGGGTTCGGGCCCTGGCGATAGGCCGGCGACAGGAAGAAATTCTCGGCCCGGAAGGTCCAGGGATGGACCTTGAGCCCCGCGGCGTGCGCATCGGCGATCAGGCTGGTGGGTGTGCCCGAGGCCGGCAGGATCATCGCGCGCTCGGGGCCGATGCCATAAGCGTAGCGGGCGATTTCGCGCAGGCCCGCGGGCGTCGCCATCGCGGCATAGCCGGGCGCGGCGCCGTCCGCCGGGCCGCCCTTCGCTGACATGAGCTGGATCAGCGGCACCCGCGTCATCGTCTTGAGCTGCTTGAGGTTGTCCACTTCGAACGACTGGATGAAGACCGGCGCGTCGGCGCGGTCCCAGCCCGCCTTCGCGAGGGCATCGACCAGCCGTGCCTCGAGCGGCAGCCCGATCGAGGCGAAATAGCTCGGATGCTTGGTCTCGGGATAGACGCCGATGGTACGCCCCGTCTCCTGCGAGGCGCGCTTCGCGAGCGCGATCACTTCGTCGAAGGTCGGGATCTCGGCCTGGCCGTCGTAGCGCGTGTTGCCGGGGCGGAGCTGCGGCAGCCGCTCGCGGGCGCGCAGCGTCCTGAGCTCGGCGAGCGTGAAATCCTCGGTGAACCAGCCGGTGACCTGCTCGCCGTCGATCGTCTTGCTGGTCTTGCGGCTCGCGAATTCGGGATGCGCGGCGACGTCCGTCGTGCCCGAGATCTCGTTCTCGTGCCGCGCAACGAGCACGCCGTCCTTCGTCGGCACCAGATCGGGCTCGATGAAGTCGGCGCCCTGCTCGATGGCGAGCTGGTAGGAAAGCAGCGTGTGTTCGGGGCGTTCGCCGCTCGCGCCGCGGTGCGCGATGACGATGACGGGAGAAAGGGTGGACATGGCACTTTCTCGCACGCCGGTGCAGCCCTGCGCCAGCAGCAACACGGCGGCCAGCAACGATCTTGTCGCAATCGAAACCATGGTGCAGGCGTTTAGGCAGAGGATGTGACGGAAGCGAGACGAGATGTCGGGCAATGACGGTGTGCTGGCGGCGGCACGTGCCTGGCAAGGTGCGCGGATGGCGCTCGCGACGGTCGTCTCGACCTGGGGCTCGGCGCCACGGCCGCGCGGCAGCCACATGCTCGTCCATGCCGACGGGCGGTTCGAGGGCTCGGTCTCGGGCGGATGCGTCGAAACCGACATATTGGCGACGGCGGCCGAGGTGATCGCCGGCGCGCCCGCGGTGGTGAAGCGCTACGGCGTCGCCGATTCTGCGGCATGGGAAGTGGGACTGCCGTGCGGCGGCGAGATCGCGGTGCTGGTGCAGCCGGTCTCCGCGCACGGCTTCCATCCGCAGCTCTTCGAGGCGATCGAGGCGGCGCGTACGGCGGGCACGCGCTTCGACGTGGCAACCGACCTTTCGACGGGGCGAAGCGCACCGGGCAGCGAAGGCGATTTCGTCAATCGCTACGATCCGCCGCACCGGCTGGTGATCGTCGGCGCGGTGCAGATCGCGCAGGCGCTCGCCGGGCTCGCACGCGAGCTGGGCATCCGCACGCATGTGATCGATCCGCGCGGGCGCTTCCTGACCGCGGAGCGCTTTCCCGGCGTAACGCTCGACGACCGATGGCCCGACGAGGCAGTCGAGGCGCTGCGGCCCGATCCGGCGACTGCCGTAGTGACGCTCAGCCACGACCCCAAGATCGACGATGTCGCGCTGATCGCCGCGCTGGCGCATCCCACCGGCTATGTCGCGGCGCTGGGATCGCGCCGCAGCCATGCCGCCCGGCTGGAGCGGCTTGCCGCGGCGGGCGTTTCAGCCGAGGCTCTGGCCCGGATCGAAGGGCCGGCCGGCCTCGACATCGGCGCGATCGGCCCTGCCGAGATCGCGCTGTCGATCGCGGCATCGATGGTGCGGAGCTTCCATGATCAAGCCTAGACAGGTCGCGCTCATTCTTCTCGCTGCGGGGCGGTCGCGGCGATTCAACGATGGGGACAAGCTGGCCGAACAGTTCCTCGACAAGCCGCTGGCCTTCCATGTCGTGACCGCGCTCGAGAAGATTCCCTTTCGGAGGCGGATCGCGGTGGTTTCGGGCACTACGCTCGACTTCGCCGCGCTCGGCTACGAAGTGGTGCACAACCCCGATCCGTCGCTCGGCCAGGCGCGGTCCCTGTGCTGCGGGGTCGAGGCGGCGCGCAGGCTCGAGGTGGACGCAGTGCTGGTCGCGCTGGCGGACATGCCGCGCGTGACCGCGGCGCACATCTACCGCATGTTCGACGCAGTGAACGGCCCCGATGCAGTGGTCGCGTCGAGCAACGGCATCCATCCGACGCCGCCGGCATTGTTCGGTCGCAACCATTTCGACGCGCTGCTGGCGCTCCAGGGTGACGAGGGTGCGCGCGAGCTGATCCTCGCGGGCCGCCACGTCGTCACCAGCCCGGCCGAGCTGGTCGACGTGGATACGCAGGAGGACCTGGCCGAGTTGCGCGCGCTCTACGGCCTGCCCACCGACGGGAAATGATCGCTATTCGTGCCGGAGCGCGTCGATCGGGTTGAGCCCGGCGGCGCGGCGTGCGGGGAAATAGCCGAACACCACGCCGATCAGCGCCGAGACGGCGAAGGCGATGACGTTGATCTGCGGATCGAACATCCATTCCACCCGCATCAGCGGCGCAAGGACCACGACGACCAGCTGGGCCACCACCAGCCCGATCAGCCCGCCGAGGCACGAGAGCACCACCGCCTCCATCAGGAACTGCATCAGCACTTCGCTGGCCACCGCCCCGATGGCGAGGCGGATGCCGATCTCGCGCGTGCGCTCGGTCACCGACACCAGCATGATGTTCATGATGCCGATCCCGCCCACCACGAGGCTGATCGCGGCGACCGCGGTGACGATCTGCGTCAGCAGCGTGGTGACGCCGGTCAGCGCCTGGCTGATCTGGGCAGTGTCGAAGATGTTGAAATCGTCTTCCTTGCCGCCGGTGATCCGGCGCCGTTCGCGCAGCACCTGCTTGATCGATTCCTGCACCTGGGCAGTGTCGTAGCCGGGATCGACGCCGACGAGCATCAGGCGGATGTCGCGGTTGCCGGTGAAGCGGCGCTGGACCTGCTTGATCGGCATGATGACGACGTCGTCCTGATCGCCGAAGCCGCCCTGGCCCCGCGTCGACAGCACACCGATCACGTCGCACGAAATGCCGTTGATGCGGATGCGCGCGCCCACCGCCTCGCCGCCGCGGAAGAGGTTGGTGCGCACCGTATTGCCGATGATGCACACTGCCCGGCCTGCCAGCTCCTCCTGCCGCGAGAAGGTGCGGCCCGAGACGAGCGGCCAGGGCTGGACGCGGAAGAAGTCGTTGGTGGTGCCGTTGATCGTCGTCGACCAGTTGGCGCCCTGATAGATCGCCGTGCCGGTCGACTGGGCTTGCGGCGCCACCGCAGTGACGCCCGCAACCTGCCGCGCGATCGCGTCGACGTCCTCCTGCTTGAAATCGGGCGGGCGCGGACCGCCGCCGCCACGGCCGAAGCCCTGGCCGGGGCGGATCTGGAGGATGTTGGTGCCGAGGCTCGCGACCTGCTGCTGCGCGGCGACGGTTGTCGCCTTGCCCAGCGTCACCATCGCCACCACCGCGGCGACGCCGATGATGATGCCCAGCGTCGTCAGGAACGACCGCAGCTTGTGCCGCAGGATCGACCGGATCGCGAGCATGAAGGTGGTGCCGAGCATGCTAGGCCACCGCCTCCCCCCGCACATGGTTGGTGTCGACGCGCTCGACCAGTCCGTCGCGGAAGTGGACGATGGTGTGCGCGAAGGCGGCCATGTCGGGCTCGTGCGTGACCATCAGCACGGTGATGCCGCTCTCCTTGTTGAGGCCGGAGAGCAGCTCCATGATCTCGAGCGAGCGCGCGGTGTCGAGGTTGCCGGTGGGCTCGTCGGCGAGCAGCACGTCGGGGTTGGTGACGATCGCCCGGGCGATGGCGACGCGCTGCTGCTGACCGCCCGAGAGTTCGCCGGGCGTATGGTCCCACCATTCCTTGAGCCCGACCTTGTCGAGCGCGGCCATCGCGGTCTCGCGGCGCTGCGCCCTGGCATCGCCGCGATAGAGCAGGGGGAGCTCGACATTCTCGAGCGCCGAGGTGCGCGCGAGCAGGTTGAAGCCCTGGAAGACGAAGCCGAGGTATTTGCGGCGGAGCAGCGCACGCTGGTCGCGCTCCAGCCGCTCGACGTGGACGCCCTTGAACAGGAATTCGCCGCTCGTGGGCACGTCGAGGCAGCCGAGGATGTTCATCGTCGTCGACTTGCCCGAGCCCGACGGGCCCATCACTGCGACGAAATCGCCGGCGTGGATGTCGAGATCGACTCCCTTCAGCGCCTGGAACGCCGTCGGGCCCTCGCCGAAGACCTTGGTGACGCCGCGGAGCTGGATGATGGGCGGGTCACTGGCCACGCGGGGCTCCACCGCCGCTCTGGCCCCCCGCGCCCTGACCACCGCCGGCGCCGCCCTGACCGCCTGCGCCCCCTTGGCCCGCGCCGGACTGGCGCCGCTGGCCCGAGCCTGCCTTGCGCTGGGTGCCGCCTGCCGCAAGCTGACCGGTTATCACCTTCATACCCGGCTTGAGATCGCCGCCGGTGATCTCGGTGACGGTGCCGTTGGTGTCGCCGGTGGTGACCTGAACGGGTTTGGGCTGGCCGTCCTCGCCGATGACATAGACCGTCTGCGTGGCGCCGCGCGCGACGGTCGCGGTCTTCTCGGTGGCGTTTCCGCGGCGCGGGCGGCGCGGGACGAGCGCGCCGGCGATTCCGCCGCCGCCCTGGCCGTTCGCCGCGGTCTCGCCGTTCGCAGCCGGGCGGAAGCGCAGCGCGGCGTTGGGAACGAGCAGGACGTTCGGCTTGGACCGCGTGATGATCTCGGCCGTCGCGGTCATGCCGGGGCGCAGCTTCTGGTCGGGGTTCGCGACGCTGAGCGTGGCGGCATAGGAGACGACCTGGTTGGCCGTGCTCGTGGTGCTGCTCGCGGTGCTGCTCTGCGCCGAGAGGTTCGAGCCGAGGTCGACGCGCGTGATCGTCGCCGGGAACGTCTCGCCCGGGAAGGCGTCGACGGTGAAGCTCGCGAGCTGGCCTTCCTTGACGGAGCCGACGTCGGCCTCGTCGATCGCGACCTCGAGCTCCATCGCCGAAAGATCCTCGGCGATCACGAACAAGGTGGGCGTGTTGAACGACGCGGCGACGGTCTGGCCGGCATCGACCTGACGCGCGAGCACCACGCCGTTCACGGGCGAGCGGATCACTGCCTTGAAGCGCTGCGTCTGGGCAGAGGAAAGTGCGGCGCGTGCCGACACGACATTGGCCTGGGCGGCGCGCAGCGATGCGACGGCGCGCTGGGCCGCGGCGCGGGCCTGCTCCATCTCGACTTTGGCGGGGACGCGTCCGCCCGAAAGCCGGCTCACTTCCTCCAGTCGGGAAAGCTGCGCGCGCGATTCGGCGACGGTCGCCTGCGCCTGCCCCACCTGCGCCTGGTTGGCGTCGAGCGCCGCCTGGCTCTGCGCGATCTGGTCGTCGAGCCGCGACGTGTCGAGCACCGCGAGCGGCTGGCCCTTCACGACGCGATCGTTGACGTCGACCGTGACCGTCTCGACGAGGCCCGAGAGTTCGGAACCGACTTCCACCTGATTGGTGGGCGCGAGCTTGCCGGTGGCGGAGACCGTGACGGTCAGATTGCCGCGCTCGACTTCCTCGGTGGAATATTGCGTCGCGGTCGCCCCGCCGAACAGCACGCGCGAGAGCAGCAGCAGCGCGAGCACCACCACCACGCCGATAATGATCCATTTGAGCCAGCGCCGCCACCACGGCCGCCGGGGCGTGCCGAGGAAGTCGCTGAGGTTGCTGTTGGGATCAGTTGCCATCGGCGGTGCTGCCTGCAGGGGTGGGGGCCGGATTCGGGGCCTGGGGAATGCTGCTGCTGTCCCAGCCGCCGCCGAGCGCGGCGTAGAGCGCGATCAGCGCAGTCGCTTTGTCCGACTGGGCCTGGACGATGCCGTTGCGTGCCGAGAGCAGCGCGCTTTCGGCCTGGTTGAGCGAGAGGAAGTCGGTGAGGCCCGAGCGATATTGCATCCGCGCGAGGATCGCCTGGTTGTTCGCGGCCTCATAGGCGATGCGGAACTGCGCCTCGCGCTGGTGCGCGGCATTGAGGGCCACGACCGCGTTCTCGATGTCCTCGAGCGCAGCCAGCACCGTCTGCTTGTAGCCGAGGAAGGCGCCGTCGGCAGCGGCCTGCGCCGAGCGGATCTGGCTGCGGGTACGGCCCCCATCGAAGATCGTCTGCGCGATGTTGGCGAAGAGCCTGCCGGTGATCGTGTCGAACAACGCATCGAGCGCACTCGCGCCGACATCGATGCTGCCGCCGATCCCGAGCGACGGATAGAGCTGCGCGGTGGCGACGCCGATCCGGGCGGTAGCGGCGGCGAGATTGCGCTCGGCCGCGCGGATGTCCGGGCGCTGGCGCAGCGTCTCGGCGGGAACGCCCGTGGCGACGCTGGCGGGGCCGTGCGGGATCGGTTTCGTCGCCGCGAGCTCGGCCTTGAGCGCGCCGGGCGCCTGGCCGGTGAGCACGCCGAGCCGCGAGACGAAGCCGTTGTAATTGGCCTCGAGCGAGGGGATCGAGGCGGCGGTCTGCGCCCGCGATGCGCGCGCCTGCTCGGCGTCGATCGACGAGACGAGCCCCGCCTGCACCCGCCATTGGGCGATCTGGAGATTGTCGTCCTGGATCGCGAGCGACTCGCGGGCGTTGGTCAGCTGCGCCTGCGCGGCGCGGGCCAGGACATAGTTGCGCGCGGTCTCGGCCTCGACCGAGAGCAGGACGGTCGCATAGTCGAAGCCGGTCGCCTCATAGTCCGCGCGGGCAGCCTCGACGCCGCGACGCACTCCGCCGAACAGGTCGACCTGGTAGCTGGCGTCCGCGCCCAGCGAGAAGCTGGTGCTGCCGCCCTGCGAGAAGGAAGTCACGCTGCCGTCGGGGAGGGTGACGGTGGTCGAGCCGCCGCGCAGCGGTTCGCTCCGCGAAATGCCGCCCGATGTACTGACACTGGGAAAGAGGTTCGCGCGCTGCTGGACCAGCGACTCGCGCGCCTGGCGCAGCCGCACGACGGCCTGGGCGAGATCGAGGTTCGCGGCCTGAGCGCGCTCGACCAGCGACCCGAGCGTCGGATCGTCGAACCGGTTCCACCAGCGCGTCAGGTCCTCGCGTGCGCGCTGGTCGGCGGGGACCGACCATGCACTCGGGACGCCGAGCTCGGCGGGGCTTCGGGGGCGATAGTCGGGACCAGCCGAACAGGCTGCGAGCAACAGCAGGGGGAGCGGGACACTCAGGGTCAGCGCACTTCGGACCATGAAGTGCAAGATGATTCGGATCGGCAACGAGTTCCATCGAAATATTGTCGCAACTTGTAACGCGCCCGATCTCGCCGGCCTTGCGAAGCCCGGGCGTGCGCTCCTAGAAGCCCTGCCGAGGAGAGCGCCATGTCCGAAAGCCTGTACCCCGTTCCCGAACAATGGGCCCGCGAGGCCCGCGTGGATGCGGAGGGCTATGCGAAGCTCCACGGGCGCAGCATCGCCGATCCGGGGAGCTTCTGGCTCGAGCAGGCGCGGCGGCTGGACTGGATCAAGCGCCCCGAGGTGGCGGGCGACTGGTCGTTCGACGAGGCCGACTTCCACATCCGCTGGTTCGCGGACGGCAAGCTCAACGTCGCCGCCAACTGCACCGATCGCCACCTCGCCAGCCGCGGCGACGACATCGCGATCATCTGGGAGCCCGACGCGCCGGACGAGGAACCGCGGCGCTACACCTATCTCCAGCTCCATCAGGAGGTCTGCCGCTTCGCCAATGTGCTGAAGGCGCAGGGCGTCGCGAAGGGTGACCGGGTGACCATCTACATGCCGATGATCCCCGAGGCGGCCTTCGCGATGCTCGCCTGCGCGCGGATCGGGGCGATCCATTCGGTGGTGTTCGGGGGCTTCTCGCCCGACAGTCTCGCCAATCGCATCACCGACTGCGACTCGGCGGTGGTGGTCACCGCCGACGAAGGGCGCCGCGGCGGAAAGCGCGTGCCGCTCAAGGCCAATGTGGATGCCGCCGCTTCGCACGCTCCGGCCCTCCAGAAGGTCATCGTCGTCAAGGCGACCGGGGGGGACGTCGCGATGCAGCCCGGCCGCGACGTCTGGTACCATGAAGCGGCCGCGCAGGTCTCGGCCGATTGCCCCGCCGAGCCGATGGGCGCCGAGGATCCGCTGTTCATCCTCTACACCTCGGGTTCGACGGGCAAGCCCAAGGGCGTGCTCCACAGCTCGGGCGGATATCTGCTATGGGCCGCGCTCACGCACGAGATGGTCTTCGATTACCGCCCCGGCCAGGTCTATTGGTGCGCGGCCGACATCGGCTGGGTGACGGGGCACAGCTACATCGTCTACGGCCCGCTCGCCAACGGGGCGACGACGCTGATGTTCGAGGGTGTGCCCAACTGGCCCGACGCGAGCCGGATCTGGCAGGTGGTCGACCGGCACCAGGTGGAGATCCTGTACACCGCCCCCACCGCGCTGCGCGCGCTGATGCGGGAGGGGGATGAATTCGTTGCCGCCACCAGCCGCAAGTCGCTCAAGCTGCTCGGCACCGTCGGCGAGCCGATCAACCCCGAGGCGTGGCGCTGGTATCACGAAATGGTGGGCGAGGGGCGCTGCCCGATCGTCGACACCTGGTGGCAGACCGAGACCGGCGGGCACATGATCACGCCGCTGCCCGGCGCGACGGCGCTCAAGCCCGGATCGGCGACCGTGCCCTTCCCGGGCGTCGACCCGCAGATCGTCGACAGCGAAGGCAATGTCCTCCACGGCGCGACCGAGGGGAACCTCGTCATTGCACGGAGCTGGCCGGGGCAGATGCGCACCGTCTGGGGCGACCATCACCGGTTCTTCCAGACCTATTTCACCACTTATCCGGGCAAGTATTTCACCGGCGACGGCTGCCGCCGCGACGAGGACGGATACTACTGGATCACCGGCCGGGTGGACGACGTCATCAACGTCTCGGGCCACCGCATGGGCACCGCCGAGGTGGAGAGCGCGCTGGTGCTCCACCCCAAGGTGGCCGAGGCCGCGGTGGTCGGCATGCCGCACGACATCAAGGGGCAGGGCATCTACGCCTATGTCACGCTCAACAGCGGGGTGAGCGCCGACGAGGCGCTGCGCAAGGAGCTGCGCGACTGGGTGCGCAGCGAGATCGGCCCGATCGCCACGCCAGACGCGCTGCAGTTCGCGCCCGGCCTGCCCAAGACGCGCAGCGGCAAGATCATGCGGCGGATCCTCCGCAAGATCGCCGAGGGCGACGTGTCGTCGCTCGGCGATACCTCGACGCTGGCGGATCCCGCGGTGGTGGACGATCTGGTCGCCAACCGGGTGAGCTGAAACGGCCGGTCCGCGCTCAGCGGCGCGGGCGGCGGAAGGCGAGGACCTGACGACGGCCCCGGTAACGGGTGGAATGCGAGCGGCGCATCTCGCGGCGCCGGAATGCGGCCACGGCGATCGTGATCGAGACCGCCGCGACGATCATGGCGATGAGAACCCAGGCGATGATCAGGCCGGGCCCGATACGGCGGCGCCTTCGCGGATCGCGCGGGCGCGCTCGGTGCGCTCGCTGCGGTCGGCCATCTGGAGCCACGCCTCGGCGGCGCGCAGGTTGCGCTCGCGGACGTTGTGGAGCGTCGCGGAGTCGGCCTCGGCCTGCGCCTTGGCGGCATATTCGCGATAGGATTCGGCGAGCTTCGTCATCTGCTTCTCCGTGCGGAAAGAAAAAGGGCGACGCCGGCGGCGCCGCCCTTGTCGGGTCACTCGGCCTGGAGGTTGACTGCGGCCATCTTGCCGCGCTTGTCCGGCTCGAGATCGTAGCTGACGCGCTGGTTCTGGTTGAGCGTGCGGAGACCCGCGCGCTCGACGGCGGTGATGTGGACGAACGCGTCCTGCCCGCCGTTGTCGGGCGCGATGAAGCCATAGCCCTTGTCGGCGTTGAAGAACTTAACGGTGCCTTGGATGGTGCTCATGGATTGTCTTCCTTCAATAGTCGGCGTGCCCCGTGCGGGCAGGCCTCGTGCTGCTGAGGCGAGGAGAAGGAAGAAGGAGCCGCAAAGCGCCAAAGACCGTCTAATTGCGACTGTAGCCCGTGCGATGTGGGGGCGCGGGGCCCCCGGCGCAAGGCGAGCCGCGCTCCTCGAAGGCGGGAGGTGATCAGCCGAGCACCTCGCGCACCGCGGCGCGGGCGACTGCGCGCGCCGTGGCGCGCTGCGTCTGATCGATGGGGAAGAGCCGCCGGTGGAGCGGCACGAAGCCCCTGGCCTTCGCCTTGCCGGCGGCGCGCGGCTGGCGCGCGCGGCGGGTGATCTGGGTTTCGTGAATCTGGTTGAAGAAGTTCATGGAGTTCCTGTTTCTGTTCTCGTTGACGCCGTGCGGCGCGGGAATGCGTGACGGCGGGGATGCCGCTCCTTGGGATGCACGTCGGCAGCCGGATGGCGCCGGGCGTACAGGAGCGAAATGAAGCTGGGGGCGCAAAGGTTCCCGCGCGGTGCGTGGGAAACGACGGGCCGGTGCGGCCGGCGCCCTGCTGGAGCCCATATGGGGAGCCGGTGCGCGATCCGCAAGGCCGTCGGCTCATGGCGCAGGGGCCGGCGGATCGCACGCACGGGCGGGCTCCGCCTCGCTGGACCCGTCGCCTTCGCCGGCAGCCTCCCGCGCCAGCGCCGCGAACCAGGCGTCGCGCTCCTCCGCTCCGGCCCGGCGCAACGCCGCCGTGTCCTGCTCGCAGATCGTTTCGACGAGGGCATGTTCGGCCGCGGTGAGCGAGCGGCTGTAGTCGTCGTCGCCATAGGCGCCGTCCTCGCTGCCGGCGAAACCCTCGGGCGGCGCGAAGCCGGTGCGCCACGCCTTTTCCTGCGGGTTCCACCAGACGGGATTGCCGGCCTGCCCGGCGTCGCGGCGCGCGCCGCCGCCGGCGGTTGACTCAGCTTGACTCGATTCGCGGGTCTCCGCGGGCGCGAGGGCGACCAGCCCGGCGGCTTCGGCGCGCAGCCATTGCTCGCCGCTCCAATGCTCGCGCGCGGCGGGATCGAGGTCCGAAGTGTCGAGCGGCTCGGCGATATCGCTGTGCGTGCGCAGCCAGCGATCGGCGCGGGCGAGCGCGCGGATCGGCGCGAGATCGTCCTCCCCGGCGGGCTCGACCCGGGCGCCCAGGAACACGCCCGCGCGCGCCGGCCCGGCATCGCGGCCGACCAGATCGAGATATTGCGCGAAATCGGTGGCGACCAGCCGCGCCGCCGCGGCCGCGCCGGGCGCCTTCGCGCCATCGGCCATGCGATCGAGCCGGTTGAGCATCGCGAGCGCGAGGCGATTGTCCTGGCGGTGGCGCGTGACGACGCGGCCGTTGTCGTCGCTGGTGCTCTCGTGCGTGCCCTGGAAGGCGCGCTCCATCAGCTCGTCGGCCAGCGCCGCGCGCGAGACGAGCACCGCCGCATCCCATCCGAGCGCGAAGCCGGCGCCGCGCGCCGAATGGCGCAGCGCATAGGCGGACTGTTTCGAAAGGCCGACGATCGCGCAGGCCTGGGACACGGTGCGTCCTTCGGACAGCGCCTCGAGGAAGATGCGCTGCCGCGCCGGGATCCAGCCCTCGTGCCGCGTGGCGCCGGGGGCGGGGCGGAAGCCGTGATAGGCGGCATGATCGAAGGTGGCGGGATCGTAGGGCGGGTAATCGGTGACGATCTCGGCTGTGATGCCGCCTGTGATGCCGGCTGCGATCTCGCCCGTGGTTCCGGTCTGCGCGTTCATGGCTATGGTCCTCCCGTCTCGCGTCGAGGACCATTCAGATATGCCGGAACGGGGGCTGTAGGAAAGTGAAAAGTTCCTTGTTTGTTCTTGTGGTTATGGGAGAGGGGTCGGGGGAAGAAGAGATTGGTTCACGCGGAGACGCGGAGGCGCGGAGGTGATTCGCGCAGAGGCGCAGAGGACGCGGAGGCAGTGGACTTGGCTGCGTGTTCGCCCGAGCAGCGGCCCTAATGCTTGCGGAGGCAGCGGGATTGAAGGGCCCGCCGGCGCGAGACCGGGAAGCAGGATGCGCCTTCTCTGCGTCCTCTGCGCCTCTGCGCGAGCTTCCTCGACGCCTCCGCGCCTCCGCGTCTCCGCGCGAAACTA
>DATLJJ010000097.1:0-3597 GCA_035538975.1 Sphingomonas sp.
AGCGGCGGACGGCCCATGATCGACAATTTCGCGCTTGGCCTCAGCCACGGCCTGATGCTGCTCGCGGCCTGGCTGCTGCTCCGCCGCCCCGATCTCGACCGCGAGTCCGGCCCGCGCGATGCGGACGCCTCGCCCAGGCGCCGCTGGGGCAAGCCCGGTGCGTGACTATGCTTTCGTCCTCTTCCTGGTCGCGCTGCTGGGCATGGGGCTGCGGCGGCCGTTCCTGTTCGTCCTCGCCTATGCCTATATCGACATCGTCTCGCCGCAGCGGCTCACCTGGCTGCTGCTCAATTCGATCCCGATCTCGTTGATCACCGTCGCGCTCGCCGTACTCGGCTGGCTCGCGTTCGACGACAAGCGCGACGTCCGCATCGCCCCGCGCCAGTTCCTGATCCTGCTGCTGCTCGGCTATTGCTGGTACACCACCACCCACGCCGATTTCCCGGTCGACGCCAAGTTCAAGTGGGACTGGGTGTGGAAGGCACTCGCCTTCGCTGCCTTCCTGCCGCTGACGCTCAGGACCAGGCTGCGCATCGAGGCGCTGCTGCTCTTCATGGTGCTCTCGGCCGCCTCGATCATCATCGTCGGGGGCATCAAGACGATCCTCTCAGGCGGCGGCTATGGCGCGCTCAACCTGATGATCGAGAACAACTCGGGCCTCTACGAAGGTAGCACCATCTCGACCGTCGCCATCGCGATCATCCCGCTGATCCTGTGGTTCACCCGCCACGGCACGGTCTTCGCGCCGGACCGGCGCGTGAAGGCCTTCGCCTACGCCCTGGTCTTCGCCTGCCTGCTGATCCCGGTCGGCACCTCGACGCGCACCGGCCTGCTCTGCATCGGCCTGCTCGCGGCGCTGCTGCTGCGCGACGCCAGGCGCAAGGTCGTCTTCATCACCGCGCTAGGCTTCCTCGGCCTCGTGGCCGTGCCCTTCCTTCCTTCCGCCTTCACCGAGCGGATGGGGACCATCAAGACCTATCAGGCCGACTCCTCCGCCTCGACACGCCTCGCCGTGTGGCAGTGGACGATGGACTACGCCCGCGCCCACCCGATGGGCGGCGGGTTCGAGGCCTATCGCCAGAACCAGATCCGCTACGAGAAGGTCGCGGTCGTCGAAGCCGGCGGTCAGGCGATCGTCCAGCGCAGCCTCGAGGTGGACAAGGCCCGCGCCTATCACAGCGCCTATTTCGAGATGCTGGGCGAGCAGGGCTATCCAGGCCTCGCACTCTGGCTGCTGATCAGCGCGATCGGCATCTTCCGCATGGAAGTGCTCCGCCGCCGCTACCGTACGGCCGATCCGGAGCAGGAGTGGATCGCCCCGCTCGCCTCGGCGCTCCAGAGCGCGCACATCATCTATCTGCTCGGCGCCGCCTTCATTGCCATTGCCTTCCAGCCCTTCGTCTACATGCTGATCGGCGCCCAGATCGGGCTCGACACCTATGTCGCGCGCAAGCGTGCCGAGAGTGCGTGGCGGCCGTTGCGCAAGCCGCGGCTGGCGCCGGCATGACCGAGCTGCGTGCCCTCACCTCGGCGCGGGGCATCGCGGCGTGGCTGGTCGTGCTCTTCCACCTGCGCCAGTCGATTGCCGGCCTGCCCGCATCCGCCTCGGCGCTGCTCGACAAGGGCTATCTGGCGGTCGATTTCTTCTTCCTGCTCTCGGGCATGGTGATCTGGCTCGCCTATTCGGAACGGCTGCGCGAAGGCGGCCTGCGGAGCGTCCCGGATTTCCTCCGCCGCCGCGTCGCGCGCATCTGGCCGCTCCACGCCTTCCTGCTGGGCGTGGCCCTCGCGCTCGCGCTGCTGCTCGCCGCCACGGGTCGCCCCGCGCCGCAATTCCCCCTCGCCGAGCTGCCGCTCCATCTGCTGCTGGTCCAGAACTGGGGCTTCACCGATGCGCTCGCCTGGAACGACCCGGCCTGGTCGATTTCCTGCGAGCTCGCCGCCTACCTCCTCTTTCCCGTGCTCGCCTTCGCGATCGACTGGCGCCGCGTCCCCACCCCCGCTGTCGTCGCCGCTCTGGCAGCATTGCTGGTGCTGCTCCACGCCGTCTTCGCGGCACGATCCGCCGCGAACCTAGGCGAGGATATCCCGCATCTCGGGCTGATCCGCTGCATCCTCGAATTCGCCTGCGGCACCGCGGTCGGTGCGCTCTGGCTGCGCTGGCGCGGCGAGTGGCAGCTACCTGCCGCCCTCACCACCTCGGCCGCCCTGCTCCTGCTCCTCAGCCCGCTCGTCGAGACGCTGCGCATCCCCGCCGCCTTCGCCGCGCTGCTGCTCGCGCTCGCGCTCACTGCCGGCCGCCGCCGCAACCCGCTCGAGGCGCGTCCTCTCCACTGGCTCGGCGAGATCAGCTACGCGACCTATCTCGCGCACTACCCGCTGTGGTTCGCTTTCAAGCTCGCGCTGGTCGCCGATCCGCGCGCAGTGCCGCCGGCGACCGTCGCGCTCTATCTCGTGCTGGTCCTCGCCGCCTCGGCGGTGCTCCACCACATGGTCGAGCGACCAGCCCAGCGCTGGCTCAATGGCCTGCGGATCGGAACGAAGCCGCGTTCCCATGCATTCCCGATCCTCCGCGAGGAGGGCCAATGCCGCACGACGAAATCGTCTATGTCGATGATCAGCAACCGGGAATCACCCGTCGAAAGGTCCGCCACGGCTGGGGCTATTGGGGGCCGGACGGCGAACGGATCACCGACCGCGACGAAATCGACCGGCTGAACGCCGTCGGCTTGCCGCCAGCCTATGTCGATGCCTGGTTCTGCCCCGATCCGCGCGGCCACATCCAGGCGACCGGCTATGACGAGAGAGGTCGCAAGCAATATCGCTACCACCTCGGCTTCCGCGAGGCGCAGGAGGCCGCCAAATATGATCGCTGCGCCGGCTTCGGCGAACGCCTGCCCCGGCTGCGCGCGCAGGTCGAAAAGGACCTGCGGCGGCCCGGCGCCTGCCGCGAAAAGGCGATCGCCGCAGTTATCCGCCTGCTCGATCGCGGCACGATCCGGGTCGGCAATGAAGCCTATGCGCAGGAGAACAAGAGCTTCGGCGCCACCACGCTGCGCAAGCGCCATGCCCGGGTGAAGGGCCACACGCTCAAGCTCCAGTTCCGCGCCAAATCTGGCAAGATGCGCGCGATGACGATCACCGACGCCTCGCTCAGCCGCTTCGTCAAGCGCTGCCAGGATCTGCCCGGCCAGCAGCTTTTCGCCTGGCTCGACGATGCCGGCGAGGCGCGCCCGGTCACCTCGACCGACGTCAACGCCTATATCCGCGACGCGATGGGCGACGAATTCACTGCCAAGCATTTCCGCACCTGGGGCGCGAGCGCGATCGCCTTCGAGGTGCTGGCCACCGCTCCCGACTACGTCGGCCTCAAGGCCATGCTCGAACCGGTGACCGAGGCGCTGGGCAACACGCCCGCGATCGCGCGCAAATCCTATGTCCATCCGCGACTGGTGGCGCTCGCGCGCGACCGCGAGGCGCAGGCCGCGTTCCGCGCAGGCTTGCGGCTACCCCGCGCCACCCGTTACCTCAGCCGCTACGAACGCGGGCTGATCGCCTTCCTCGAGGGAGATGAGCCCGTGCAAGCAAAGGCCGCCT
>DATLJJ010000098.1:0-6152 GCA_035538975.1 Sphingomonas sp.
GTCCAGATCGGGATCACGCTGATCGGCATCGTCGCGGGTGCCTATTCGGGCGCGAGCCTGGGCGAGCCGGTCGCCGAGCGGCTGGCGGGGCTGGGGCTGAGCGACGCACTGGCGCACAAGCTGTCGCTCGCGCTGGTGATCGGCCTCACCACCTATGCGAGCCTGGTGATCGGCGAGCTGGTGCCGAAGCAGTTCGCGCTGCGCTCGCCCGAGCCGATCGCCGCCGCGATGGCGATCCCGATGTACTGGCTGAGCCGCATCACCGCGCCGATCGTGTGGCTGCTCGATTCGACCAGCGCGGCGATCTTCCGGCTGGTGGGTCTCAATCGCGAGTCCGAGAATCGCGTGACTGCCGAGGAGCTCCACCTGATCGTGGCGGAGGCGAGCAAGTCGGGCGTGATCGAGGAGCATGAGCGCTCGATCATCTCGGGCGTGGTGCGGCTGGCCGACCGGCCGGTGCGCGAAGTGATGACGCCGCGCACCGAAGTCGACTGGCTCGACGTGGACCTCGACGATGCCGGCATCCGCGCCGCGCTGCTCGAGACGCCGCACACGCGCCTGCCGGTGGCGGAGGGCTCGGTCGATTCGGTGATCGGCGTGGTCCAGTCGCGCGACATCGCCGCGGCGCTGTTCCGCGGCGAGCCGCTCGACCTGAGGAAGCTGATGCGGCCCGCGCCGGTGCTGCCCGACCAGGTCGATGCGATGGATGCGCTCGGCGCGTTGCGTCGCGCCGAGGTGCCGATGGGCTTCGTCCACGACGAATATGGCCATTTCGAAGGGATCGTGACGCCGGCGAACCTGCTCGCCGCTATCGCCGGCGAGTTCGCTTCGGACGCGGACCCGGGCGACAATCCCAACGTGATCGAGCGCGAGGACGGTTCGCTGCTCGTCTCGGGCCAGATGCCCGCCGACGCGCTCGCCGAGCGGTTGGGAATCGATCTGTCCGAGGACCGCGACTATGCGACGGTCGCGGGGCTCGCGCTTGCCGTGCTCAAGCACCTGCCCACCGAGGGCGAGGTGTTCAACGAGCAGGGATGGCGATTCGAGATCGTCGACATGGACGGCCGCAAGATCGACAAGCTGCTGGTGCGCGAGGCTTAAGCGCGTGCCGCCCTCTTGTCCCTCCCTTCCAGGAGGGGAGGCGTTCAGGCCGCGCGAAGCTGGGCGCTGCGCAGCCAGGCGCGGGCCGCTTTCTGGGCCTCGATGATCTCGCGCGCGGTCATGTCCTCGGCGATGTCGGCGCGGCACTGCTGCGCTTCCTCGCTGCCCGAGGCGGCCGCGATGTTGAACCACTTGTGCGCTTCGATCAGATCCATCGGAACACCCTCGGCGCCGCTCGAATAGACGATGCCGAGGTCGAAGCACGCCCTCGTGTTGCCGCGCGCCGCGTCGCGGAGCCGGCTCTCGATCAGGAAACGCGCACTGTTGAGACTGTTGCCCATGTCGCCACCCCCAGGAAAATCCTTCTCCTGCAGGGATTGGCAGGTAAGCGGCAAACAAATGGTTAACGGGGTTAACCGTGATCGTTCGTATTGACGGGGATGTTGTCGATGAGTCGCGTGCCGCCGATTCGCGCGGCGGCGAGCAGGCGCAGCGGCCGGCCCTCCGCAGGCTCGCCCAGCGTCTCGGCATCGACGAGCGCGACATAATCGACTTCGAAGCCCGCCGCGGCGAGCATCTCGCGCGCCTGGCCGAGCGCGGCCTCGACATCGCCTCCTTCGGAGATCGCGCGTTCGGCGGCACCCAGCGCGCGCGGCAGCGCGACTGCGCGGGCGCGGTCCTCGGGGAGGAGGTAGAGGTTGCGTGAGGAGAGGGCGAGGCCGTCGTCCTCGCGCTGGGTTGGGACGCCCTGGACCTCGATGTTCATGTCGAGGTCGGCGACCATGCGGCGGATGACGGCGAGTTGCTGCCAGTCCTTCTCGCCGAACACCGCGACGTCCGGGCGGACCTGGTTGAACAGCTTGGTGACGACAGTCGCCACGCCGTCGAAATGGCCGGGGCGGTGCGCGCCGTCGAGCACTTCGCTGACGCCGCTCACCGAGACGTTGGTGGCGAAGCCCTGCGGGTACATCTCCTCCACCGGCGGCATCCACAGCAGGTCGACGCCCGCCGCGGTGAGCAGGCGCGAATCGGCCTGTTCGCGGCGCGGATATTTGTCGAGATCCTCGTTGGGCGCGAACTGCATCGGGTTCACGAAGATCGACACGACGACGCGGTCGCCGGCGCGACGTGCGGCCTCGACCAGCGCCATATGCCCGTCATGCAGCGCGCCCATGGTGGGAACCAGCACGACGCGCTCGCCGGCTGCGCGAAAGGCGGAGACCGCTTCGCGGAGGTCTTCGAGACGACGGACGGTTTGCACGCTCTGACACTTTCTATAAGACGGAAAGGGCGGCCTTCTATGGGCGCCGCGGGTAAGGATCAATAAAGGATGTTGGGGGCTTGAGCGACGGAGCGAAGCGGCTGCACGTCATCGTTTTCGCGAACGAGAAGGGCGGCACCGGCAAGTCCACCACGGCAGTCCATACCGCGATCGCGCTGGCCTTTCGGGGGGCACGCGTGGCGTGCTTCGACCTCGATCATCGCCAGCGCACGCTTGGGCGCTATCTTGACAATCGCGCCCAGACGATGAAGCGCGTGGGACGGCCGCTGCCGATGCCCGAATATGAGACGCACGACGGCGAGAGCATGGACTTCTTCGCCGAGACGCTCGACCGGCTGGGCGAGAATGCGGATTTCCTGGTGATCGACACGCCCGGGCGCGACGACAAGTTCGCGCGGCTGGCGGTGACCAACGCCGACACGCTGGTCACGCCGATGAACGACAGCTTCGTCGATTTCGACCTGATCGGGCATGTCGATCCAGAGACTTTCCGCGTGGTGCGCCCCAGCTTCTATTCGGAGCTGATCTGGGAGTCGCGCAAGCGTCGCGCCAAGGCCGACGGCGAGACGATCGACTGGGTGGTGCTGCGCAACCGCATGCAGCACATCGAGGCGCGCAACATGAAGCGCGTGTCCGAGGCGATCGACCAGCTCTCCAAGCGCGTCGGCTTCCGCGTGATCTCGGGGCTTTCGGAGCGCGTGATCTATCGCGAGCTCTTCCCGCAGGGACTGACGATGCTCGATTCGCGCGATTTCGGCGAGATGGGGCTGAGCCATGTCGCGGCGCGGCAGGAGCTGCGCGAGATGATGGCGGGGCTCGCGCTTCCCGAGACCGTCATGCCGCTCTTCGCCTGAGGCCGTGATGGCCAAGGCGATCCTTGCCGCGCTGATCCTGTTCGCGGTCTATCAGATGTTCCTCAAGCCGAAGCCGAAAGCCCGGCCGCGGATGCCCGAGGACGAGGCGCGCGCGATCCTGGGCGTGGGTGCCGACGCCGATGCCGAGGCGATCCGCGCCGCGCACCGACGGCTCGTCTCGGCGGTGCATCCGGACAAGGGCGGGTCGGTCGAACTCACGCGGCGGATCAATGCCGCGCGCGATACGTTGCTCAAATAGGCGCTGCTTTCGCCAGTCTGCCCCGCGCATGCGACGGCGGCACATATATCGTTGCGCGACCGCAATTGAACTTTCACATGCGGTCGTGAATTACGCGGTGCAACATTTCCCCTGGGAGGAATCATGACGCATCGTTTCGACCCCACTTCACTGCGCGAGTACGACATCCGCGGAATCGTGGGGAAGACGCTGGGCCCCGACGACGCGCGCGCGATCGGCCGCGGCTTCGCCACTCTGCTGCGCCGCGCGGGCGGAACGCGCGTGGCGGTGGGCCGCGACGGCCGGGTCTCATCGCCCGAGCTCGAGGCTGCGCTGGTCGAGGGACTCACCGCCTCGGGCTGCGACGTGGTACGCATCGGCATGGGCGCCACGCCCATGCTCTATTATGCCGAGGCGACGCTGGAGGTGGACGGCGGCGTCCAGATCACCGGCAGCCACAATCCCGGCGACTACAACGGCTTCAAGATGGTGTTCCAGCACCGCCCCTTCTTCGGCGAGGACATCCAGACGATCGGCCGCATGGCTGCCGAGGGCGACTGGGAGACGGCCGAGACGCCGGGGCAGGTCAGCGATTACGACATCCTCGACGCCTATGTCGGCAGGCTCGTCGCGGGCTATGCCGGCGGCGCCTACCGGATCGGCTGGGACACGGGCAACGGCGCCGCGGGCCCGGCGATCGAGAAGTTGGTGAAGGAGCTTCCGGGCGAGCATTTCACGCTCTTCACCGAGGTGGACGGCAGCTTCCCCAACCACCACCCCGATCCCACCGAGGAGAAGAACCTCGAGGATCTGCGCAAGCTCGTCGCCGAGAAGCAGCTCGATTTCGGCCTGGCGTTCGACGGCGACGGCGACCGGCTGGGCGCGATCGACGGGCAGGGCCGCGTGGTGTGGGGCGACCAGATCCTCTCGATCCTCGCCGAGCCGCTGCTCAAGGCCGATCCGGGCGCGACGGTGATCGCTGACGTTAAGGCGAGCCAGGCGCTCTATGACCGGGTGGCGGAGCTCGGCGGCAAGCCGGTGATGTGGAAGACCGGCCACAGCCTCATCAAGACCAAGATGAAAGAGACGCACGCGCCGCTCGCCGGCGAGATGAGCGGCCACATCTTCTTCGCCGACACCTTCTACGGCTATTACGGCTTCGACGACGCGCTGTTCGCCGCGGTGCAGCTGATCCGGGCGGTGCACAACACGGGCAAGTCGCTGACGCAGCTCAAGGACGAGATGCCGAAGATGATCAACACGCCCGAGATGCGCTTCCAGGTCGACGAGAGCCGCAAGTTCGCAGTGATCGACGAAGTGCTCGACAGGCTCGAAGCCGAGGGTGCCGACGTCAACCGCACCGACGGCGCTCGCGTCAACACGCCCGACGGCTGGTGGCTGCTGCGCGCGTCGAACACCCAGGACGTGCTCGTCGCACGCGCGGAGGCGAAGAGCCAGGAGGGCCTCGACCGGCTGATGGCGCAGATCGACGCGCAGCTCGCCGCGAGCGGGCTCGAGCGCGGTCCCCAGGCGGCACATTAAATCGCTGTAAGGCGCGTTGCCGAAAAGGCCGCGCGCGGCTTAGTCTCCCTTCGCCGGCTTCTCGGCCGGTCGAAGGGGAAAGCCATGATCCTGACTGCGATTGTGCTGACGCTCGCGGCGCCAGCCTGCCAGAAATATGATGCGAACCTGCCGCGCACGCTCGCCGGCTGGACGCGCGCGGGGCGCGACTTCGACACGGGCCACGCTATCACGCTGCCGCGCCGCGGAAACTCGGCGCGGGCCACCGTGCGCATCCGCAAGGCCGGTACCTATGGGATCGCCCTCGACCAGCCGGGCTGGATCGACGTGACGCCGGCGCGGGGCAAGCCGCTCCAGTCGACCGCGCACGGGCATGGCCCGGAGTGCTCGACGATCCGCAAGATCGTCCGCTACCGGCTGCGCCCGGGGACCTATCGCATCGAAGTGAGTCGGCTTAAGGGGGACCGCGCGCGCATGATGCTGGTGCGCTATTGATTCTCCCAAGGAACCGACATGAAGTTCTTCGCCGACACCGCCGACACCAAGGACATCCGCGACCTCGCCGACGCGGGGCTGCTCGACGGTGTCACCACCAACCCGTCGCTGATCCACAAGGCGGGCCGCAACTTCCTCGAGGTGGTCGAGGAAATCTGCGGGATCGTTCCGGGCAAGCCCGTCTCGGCCGAAGTCGTCGCGCTCGATTTCGAGACGATGATGAAGGAAGCCGAGATCGTCCGGAAGATCGCCGACAATGTCGCGGTCAAGGTGCCGCTGACGATCGACGGGCTCAAGGCGTGCAAGGCGCTGACCGACGACGGCACGATGGTGAACGTCACGCTCTGCTTCTCGGCCAACCAGGCGCTGCTCGCGGCCAAGGCGGGCGCGACCTTCATCTCGCCCTTCGTCGGCCGCCACGACGACATCGGCTATCCGGGCATGGACCTGATCGCCGACATCCGCACGATCTACGACAATTACGCCTTCGACACCGAGATCCTCGTCGCCAGCGTGCGCAATCCGATCCATGTGCTCGAGGCGGCCAAGATCGGTGCCGATGTGATGACCGCGCCTCCGTCGGTGATCAAGCAGCTGGTCAAGCACCCGCTCACCGACAACGGCATCAAGGCGTTCCTGGCGGACTGGGAAAAAACCGGGC
>DATLJJ010000099.1:0-1953 GCA_035538975.1 Sphingomonas sp.
GGCTTCTACACAATCCCCCTGTTTAACGTATCGGAGCAATGGATCGCGCGCTGGAATCGGATAGAACGGCCGAAGGCCACTTCGCTGTCCGGCTACTTGCCGGAGACCTGGTGGTCGAAAGGGCAGCCGCAAGCTCATCAAGCAAAGTGACGCCGTGAACCAGCCAGCAATATCGCCGACGCTCGACACGTTGTTTCAGCGCACGCTGATGCGACAGCCGCACGCGCTCGCTCTGCTCGATCCCCTCAACAAGGCGCGCGTGACCGGGCACCAGCCGCGGCGGATGACCTATGCCGAGGCCGATACGGCCATCGAGGCGCTGTCGGCGCATTTCGTCGAATCCGGCCTGCCCGCCAACTCCGTCATCGCGATCCAGCTGCCTGCCACGGTCGAGTTCGTGCTCACCGTGCTCGCCGCCCATCGCGCCGGCCTCGTCGTCGCCGTGCTGCCGCTGCTCTGGCGGCATGCGGAGCTGACAGCCGCCCTCAACCGCACCGCGGCGCGCGCCATCGTCACCATGAGCACGGTCGATGGTGTCAGCTATGCCGATCTTGCGATGCATGCGGCCGCAGAAGCCTTCTCGATCCGGCACGTCTACGGCTTCGGAAGCGACCTGCCCGAAGGCATGGCGTCGCTCGACGACGTGCTGGCGCGCCCGCCCGGCACCACGCGGGCCGTGATCCAGGACGGCCGCAAGGCGGCTATGATCTCCTTCGACGTCACCGCCGAGGGCTTTCGCCCGGTGCCGCGCCCGCATTTCAGCCTGATCGCCGGTGGACTCGCGATGTCGCTCGAAGCCGACATCAAGCAGGGCGCGACCGTGATGGCGGCGTTCGCGCCGATGTCGTTCGCTGGCCTCGCCTCCTCCCTTGCCGTGTGGCTGCTCTCGGGTGGCGCGCTGGCGCTGCACCATCCCTTCGAGAACGAGGTGCTGGAGCAGCAGATCAACGCGCACGAATGCGAGGTGCTGATCGCGCCGGCCCAGCTCGCACTGCGCCTCGGCGATTCCGACCTCGCGGCGCGGATGCCCTCATTGCGCAACGTCATCGGCCTGTGGCGCGCGCCCGAGCAGGTCGCCGCAAGCGATGCCTGGATCGCGCCGCATGCACCGCTGACCGACGTCTATCTGTTCGGCGAGGCCGGGCTGTTCGGCGCCCGCCGCGGCGAGGACGGCATGCCGGTGCCGGTCATGCCCGGGCCGCACGGCGCCCCGCGCGAACAATCCGGGTCCTCCATTGCCGGCGAGATCCTGCTGACCCCGAAGGGCACGCTCGGCCTGCGCGGCGCGATGGTGCCCATCGCGGCCTATGCTCCGCCGCAGCCAGTCGGCGAGACGCTGACGGCGCAGCCGCCCCGCGACTATGTCGACACGGGCTATGCGGCACGGCTCGATCGTCCGAGCGGCGCGATCTGCATCACTGCGCCCCCTTCCGGCATCATGGCCGTCGGCGGCTACCGCTTCCTTTCCAACGATCTCCAGGAATGGGCCCGACGGCTCGGCCAGGGCGCCCTGCTCACGGCGCTGCCCGACCGCCTCTCGGGTCACCGGCTGGCCGGACGCGCCCAGGACAATGCCCGCGCCCGCGAGGCGCTCAGCGAGCTTGGGCTTAACCCTCTGATGGTCGAGGCTTTTCGCGATCGCTCCGGGCCGGCCTAGACACAGTTTTGCCAGTTCCGTTGACGCCGCATTAAGCCGGCCGAACTAGATTGCGTGGCATCTGTTGCGTGATCAGAGTTTTGCGATGTCCCAGGCGGGCCCGATCCTGTTTGTGTCCGATGCCGGACGCCCCGCTTTCGTGGCGGCGCTCGACGAGGCCCGGCTCTTTCCGGTCGTCGACACCGACTGGGCTGGCGCGACACGCGCGGTCGAAGAGGTGCAGCCGGCCGCTGTCCTCGCCGCGATGCATGCCGGACACGAGCCCCATATGGCAACGCTCGCAAGGAAGATCGCGG
>DATLJJ010000100.1:0-2693 GCA_035538975.1 Sphingomonas sp.
AGCGCCGCGGTGCCCCTCAGCGGCCGGCCACTCGCCTGGCGCGAGGAAGTCGAAGGGCGGATGTCGGCGGCAGCTCCCGGAGATGGGACGACGACCAGTCCCTGCAGCGGTTCCCATTCGCCCTCGCCGGAGCGGACCAGGTTGCACCCGCAATGGTGGCAGACGGCGAACGCGTGTGCGCCGTGGTGAAGGGTCGTGTTGGGCACATGACCCAGCATCGAGCAGAGCAATGCCATGTCGCTACTCCCTGAACGGGGCGGCCTTTCCAACGCGCGGGCACGGACGGCGATCCTTGGCGCGCAAAGCTGTTGATAAACGCCCGCTGCGCTGGCGAATCCCTCGCGTTTGCCCCATAGAAACAAGATGGCGCATTCGGGGTTCGTTCCGCTTCGGGTCTTCTCGTCCTATACGATGCTGGAAGGCGCGATCGAGCCCAAGGCGATCGCGAAACGCGCGCGCGCGCTTGGCTTCCCCGCGGCCGCGGTGGCAGATCGCAACGGGCTCTATGCCGCGATGTCCTTCTCCGACGCTGCGCGCAAATCGGGCGTGCAGCCGATCATCGGCACGTTGCTGGCGGTCAAGCGGCCCAACATGCCCGACGGAGTCGCCGCGCCGATCGACTGGCTGGCACTCTATGCGCAGGACGAAGCGGGATACGAGAACCTCTGCCATCTCGTCTCCAGCGCGCATCTCGATCGCCCGATCGAGGAAGATGCGCACGTCACCATCGACAAGCTCGAAGGGCACACCGGAGGGTTGATCGCGCTCACCGCGGGCGCAGAGGGGGCGCTGGCGCGGCTCTATTCCGAGGGACAGGACGGTGCGGCGCGCGCCTATGGCGAGATGCTGGAAGCTCTGTTCCCGGACCGGCTCTACATCGAGGTCGCCCGGCGCAACAACGACGTCGAGACGCGCGCCGAGGCGAAGCTGGTCGACCATGCCTATGGTCGCGACCTGCCGCTGGTCGCGACCAACCCCTGCTGCTTCGCCGAGGACAGTTTCCATCAGGCGCACGACGCGATGTTGTGCATCGCCAACTCGTCCTACATCGCCAGCGACGATCGTCCGCGCAGCTCGCCTGACGACTGGATGAAGCCCGCCGACGTGATGCAGTCGCTCTTCTCGGATTTGCCGGAGGCGATCGCCAACACGCTGGTGGTCGCACAGCGCTGCGCCGTTGCCGCGCCCAAGCGCAAGCCGATCCTGCCCAGCCTTGCCGGAGACCGCGAGGGCGAAGCGGCTATGCTGCGCGAACGGAGCTGGGACGGGCTCAACAAGCGGCTCGAGAAGGCCGGCATCACCGATGCCGCCGAGCGCAAGATCTATGAGAAGCGGCTCGAGTTCGAGCTCGATGTCATCATCCAGATGGGCTTCCCCGGCTATTTCCTGATCGTTGCCGACTTCATCCAATGGGCGAAGGCGCACGACATTCCGGTGGGGCCGGGGCGCGGTTCGGGCGCGGGCTCGGCCGTCGCCTGGGCGCTCACCATCACGGATCTCGACCCGATCAAGTTGGGCCTGTTGTTCGAGCGATTCCTGAACCCGGAACGCGTGTCGATGCCCGACTTCGACATCGATTTCTGCGAAACCCGGCGTGGCGAAGTGATCCGTTACGTCCAGCAGAAATACGGCCGCGACACGGTGGCGCAGATCATCACCTTCGGGACGATGAAGGCGCGCGCGGTGATCAAGGACGTCGGCCGCGTGCTCCAGATGAGCTATGGCCAGGTCGATCGCCTCGCCAAGCAGATCCCCAACCACCCGACAGACCCCTGGACGCTCGAACGGACGCTGAACGGCGTCAGCGAATTCCACGCCGAGTACAAGCAGCACAGCGACGTCCGGAACCTCGTCGATCTGTCGATGCGGCTGGAAGGGCTCCCGCGCCACTCCTCGACCCATGCCGCAGGCGTGGTGATCGGCGACCGGCCGCTCGCCGAGCTGGTGCCGCTCTATCGCGATCCGCGCTCGGACATGCCGGTCACGCAGTTCGACATGAAATATGTCGAGGCGGCGGGGCTGGTGAAGTTCGACTTCCTCGGCCTCAAGACGCTGTCGGTGCTCAAGAAGGCAGTCGAGCTGCTCGCGGATCGCGGCGTGGAGGTCGATCTCGACACGCTCGCCTGGGACGACATTGAAGTCTACGATCTGCTCCAGCGCGGCGACACGGTGGGCGTGTTCCAGCTGGAATCGGAAGGCATGCGCCGCACGCTTACCGCGGTACGCCCGACCAACTTCGGCGACATCATCGCGCTCGTCTCGCTCTATCGCCCGGGCCCGATGGACAACATCCCAAGCTTCGGCGCGCGCAAGGCCGGGCGCGAGGAGATCGTCTATCCGCACGCGCTGCTCGAGCCGATCCTGAAGGAGACCTACGGGATCTTCGTCTATCAGGAGCAGGTGATGCAGGCCGCGCAGATCCTGGCCGGCTATTCGCTGGGCGGCGCAGACATGCTCCGCCGCGCGATGGGCAAGAAGATCAAGGCGGAGATGGACGCGCAGCGCGCGACCTTCGTGAAAGGGTGCGCCGAGCACAACAAGATCCCCGCCGCCAAGGCCAACGAGCTGTTCGACTTGATCGACAAGTTCGCGGGCTATGGTTTCAACAAGTCGCACGCCGCCGCCTATGCGTTGCTCGCCTATCAGACGGCGTGGCTCAAGGCGCATCATCCGCACGAGTTCTTCGCCGCGTC
>DATLJJ010000101.1:0-21764 GCA_035538975.1 Sphingomonas sp.
GGCCGAGAACAAGGGGCTGATCGCCGCCGATGGCGGGCTGGCGGTGCTCACCGCCAGGGGCGCATCCGACGCCATGAAAGGCGTCGTCAACAACAGCGGCACGATCGAGGCCCGCACGATCGGCAGCAGGAACGGCCGCATCTACCTGCTCGGCGACATGGCGAACGGCGCAGTCGATGTATCGGGCACGCTCGACGCCTCCGCGCCACAGGGAGGCGACGGCGGGTTCATCGAGACCTCGGCGGCGAAGGTCCACATCGCCGACGGCACCCGCATCACCACCGCCGCGCCGCTGGGACGGACCGGCACCTTCCTGATCGATCCGCACGATTTCCGCATCGCCGGAACGGGCGACAACGAAGACATCACCGGCACCGCGCTGACGGCACTGCTCCAGTCGACCAACGTGACCATCGAAAGCTCGGCCGGCGCGGCCAGCGGTGGCGGCGCCATCACCCTTGCCGACGACGTCAGCTATTTCGCCAACACGCTGACGCTCACCGCGGCGCGCGACATCAACATCGGTGCCGAGCTCAACGTGCTGGGCACCGGCACGCTGGTGCTGAACACCGCCACCGCGAACGGCGGCGAGGCGGGCGTGCCCGGCGGCACCGTGAACGTGACCATCGTCAACGATCTGAGCGGCTTCGCCGGCCGGGTGACCTTCGATCGCACCGGCACCGGGCTGCTGACGATCAACGGCGAAGCCTATACGGTGGTCGACAGCATCGCCGACCTTCAGAACATCACCACCGGCGCGAACGCGCGCTATGCTTTGGGGGCCGACATCGATGCGAGCGCGACGGCGGGCTGGAACGCGGGCGCGGGCTGGGCCCCGATCGCCAACTTCCTCGGCGTCTTCGACGGACTCGGGCACAGCGTGGATGGCCTGGCCCTCGCGAGGCCGGGCGAGTTCGAAACGGGGCTGTTCGGCCAGCTTCCCGGCACTGCGCGCAACCTCAATGTCAGCAACGCGGATATTCGTGCCGGCGCCAGCGTCGGCGTGCTCGCCGGATTTATGAGCGGCACTGCGCACCATGTTCTCGTCAGCGGCCAGGTGCGTGGCGGCAGTGAAGCGGGCGGTCTGGCCGGCTATATCATCATCCAGTCCCCCACCGCAGCGCCGACCCTGTCCGATGTGCATGCGGCGGTGACCGTGACGAGTACGTCGGACCGCGTCGGCGGCCTGGTCGGCTATATCGACAGCGCCAGCCTGCGCAACGTGTCGGCGAGCGGCAGCGTCACCGGCCGCTACCGTGTCGGGGGGCTCATCGGGGTCGTCGAGGGAAGCGCGATCGCCTCGATCCAGGGCGCGCGCGCATCGGGCGCCACGAGCGGACAATGGTATGTCGGCGGGCTGATCGGCAGGCTCACCAACATCGGGCTGACCGACGCAACCGCCTCGGGCGCAGTGTCGAACCTGCCCTATACGGACCGCCTCACATCGTTCGTCTCCGCCTTCGGCGGATTGATCGGCCAGGCGACCGACACGCAGATCAGCGACGCGGCGGCGAGCGGCAGCATAACGATCGTCGGCAACCGGGATATCGATTCGGTCGGCGGGCTGATCGGCTATGGCAACGCCATCTCCGTTCTGGACTCCTCCGCCACCGGCCCCGTTTCGGTCACGACAGAGGGCGGCCTGACGGCGTGGCGCATCGGCGGGCTGATCGGCTTCGCCGACCAGGCGGCAGTCTCCGATCCCGTTTCGACATTCACGCGCGTCCATGCCGAAGGCAACGTCCAGATCGTGTCCGGCGCCGACAGTTTCTACATTGGCGGACTGGTGGGCCAGGCCAGGGCAAGCCTGATCTCCGATGCGGGCGCCGACGGCCAGGTCGGCGTGACCAGCCAGGGCGACATGCAGTATCTGGGCGGCCTCGTCGGCGAAAGCACCGGAGGCACGGTGTCGCGCGCCACCGCGCTGGGCGACGTGTCGGGCATATCGAGCGCCGGCGGCACGGCGACGACAAGCGCGTTCGGCGGCCTGATCGGATCGGCCACCGGACTCAGCCTCACCGATGTGAGCGCTTCGGGCGACGTCAGCCTGACCGGGGACCGCAATCTCTCCGCCAATGGCGATGCAGGCGGCCTGATCGGCACGGGCCTGGGCATCCAGCTGACCCGGGCCAGCGCGAGCGGCGAGGTCACTTCCAACGCTTCCCGGGTCGGCGGGCTGATGGGCAGTCTCTATTCGGACACCCTGGCGGTGCTCGTAAGTGACGTCAGCGCCTCCGGCAGCGTCTTCGCGACGAACGCAAATCCTGTCTTTTCTGCCCATGTGGGCGGGCTGATCGGGACTGTGGACAGCAGCGGCGCGTTCGGGTCGCAACCGCTCGTAGCGATCAGGAACGCGACAGCGACCGGCGCCACCGTGAGTGGCGGGAGCTATGTTGGCGGTCTCGCCGGGCAGTTCGCAGGCGACTCCATCCAGTTCGCCACGGCCAGCGCGAATGTGATCGCGGCGCGGCAATATGCCGGGGGGCTGGTCGGCGCTTTGGGTATTGGAACGATCGCGGATGCGTCAGCCCATGGCAACGTCACTGCCGGCTCCGGCGGCAGCGCGGGAGGATTGGTGGGTTCCGCTTCGGTTCCCACATATAGCGGGCTCGCGCGAGTCACTGCGACGGGCAATGTGTCGAGCACCGGAAACCATGTCGGTGGCCTCGTGGGCTATAACGGCTCGTTGATCCAGGACGCCCTCGCGACGGGTTCGGTGCAGGGCAATCTCTATGTCGGCGGCCTCGCCGGCTTCAACGATGGCCAGGTTTTGCGAGCCTTTGCTTCGGGGCGGGTGACCGGCGCCGACCCGACCAGGACCGGCGGGCTGATCGGCTTCCTGGACCCGAACGGGACGGTAGGCGTGAGCTTCTACGATCGCAGCAGATCGGGCATGTTCGACGCCGGCAAGGGCACGGCATTGTCGCTCGCGCAGGCGGCGGACCCGTTCACCTTCATCGACGCCGGCTGGGACTTTGCAAGCGTATGGGGCACGCCCAGGGCGGGCGGCAACCCGATGCTGCGCGGGCAAACCGCCACGGCGCTCTACGACTATTATGTCCGTATCTCCGGCGGCCTGTCGCGTACCTACGGCGACGCCAATCCGGCGCTGTCGGGCGTGGCGCTGGACGGTGTCGGCACGGGCAATCTGCTGCTCGGCTGGGGAGCCGCTGCGGGGGCAGGCGCAAATGCCGGCGCCTATGGCTGGCTCAGCCCCGGCCTGCTGAGCTTCGGCTATGCCACGGGCAGTGCGGCCGACTATTATATCGCGCAGGGCAGCGGCGGGCTGACGATCGATCCGCGCGTGCTCTTGCTAAGCGGCGCGCGCAGCTATGACGCGACAACCGACCTCGCCGCATCGGTCTTCACGCTCGGCAACCTCGCCAATGGCGAGACGCTGGTGCTCACCGGCATCGGCCAGCTTGCCGACAAGAGCGCCGGCACCGCCCGCGCCGTGTCGCGCGGCACGCTCGCGCTCGCCGACGGCACCGGGCTGGCCTCCAACTACACGCTGGCGGGCGGCACGCATGTCGCGGACATCGGGACGGCGCTGATCACGCTCTCGGGCGTCGCGGCGGCGAACAAGGTCTATGACGGCGGCCTGATCGCGACGCTCGATACGTCGGCCGTGTCGATGGCAGGCCTGTTCGGCGGCGACGATGTGGCGTTCGGATCGGCGACCGGGGCGTTCCTCGACAAGAATGCCGGCACCGGCAAAACCGTGGTGATCACCGGCGGTACGCTGACCGGCGCCGATGCGGCGAACTACAGCTTCGCGCCCCGGAGCGGCGCGACGGCCGACATCACGCCGGCCACGATCAGCGCGATCACCGGGATCGGCGGCGGGCAGAAGCTGTACGACAAGCGCACCGACACCGTCCTCGATCTTTCGACCGCGGCCTTCGTCGGCATGATCGCCGGCGACCAGCTCGAGGTGGCGAGCGCAACGGGCGAATTCGCCGACAAGAATGCCGGCATCAACAAGACGGTCCATATTACCGGACTGAGCCTGGGCGGGGCCGATGCCGGCAACTATGTCCTTGCCGACACCACCGCGACCGCGCTCGGCCAGATCGACAGGTTCGGCCTGGCCACCCTCAGCAACCTCAACGTAGCGACCCGCAGCTATGACGGGACGACCACGGCGACCCTCGACCTCCCGGCGGTCAATTTCGACGACATGCTTGCCGGGGACCAGCTGACTCTGGTCTCCGCCAGCGCCAGCTTCGCCGACGCCAGTGCCGGTACAGGCAAGCTCGTCAACCTGAGCGGGATGGCGCTCGGCGGGGCAGATGCGGGGAATTACTACCTCGTTTCGCCCACCACCACGACCAGCGGGACGATCACCAGGGCGACACTGTCGCTGGCGGGCTTCGCGGCGGCGAACAAGATCTATGACGGCGGAGTCGGCGCGACTATCACCAGCGCCGGAACGCTGACGGGGTTGTTCGGCAGCGACAGCGTGGGCTTCACCCACGGCCCGGCGAGCTTCGGCGACCGGAACGTGGGGACGGCCAGGACGGTGACGCTGGGGGGGATAGCGCTCACCGGCGCCGATGCAGCCAATTATGTGATCGCCGGAACCGCGACGGCGTCGGCGGACATCACGCCGAAGACGATCAGCGCCATCAACGGACTTTCGATCCAGACCAGATCCTACGACGGGACCACCAATGCGACGCTGGACATGAGCGGCGTGGACCTGGTCGGCGCGCTTGGCGGCGATGTGGTCGGGCTGGTGTCGTACAAAGCGAGCTTCGACACCAGGAATGCGGGAGCCGGCAAGACCGTGAACGTCACCGGGTTGCGCCTGGGCGGTGCCGATGCGGGCAATTATGTGCTCGCCTCGACCGGCGCGACGCTGACGGGCGAGATCACCAGGGCAGTGCTCACGCTCTCGGGCGTGGCAGTGGCGGACAAGATCTATGACGGCACCACCAATGCCAACGTCACCTCCTGGGGCACGCTTGCGGGCGTGCTGGCCGGCGAGAGCGTGGCGGTGGGCGGTGGCAGTATCGCTTTCGCCGACAGGAATGCCGGCATCGGGAAAAGCGTTTCGCTCACCGGTCTCACGCTGAGCGGGGCGGATGCCGGCAACTACGCCCTCGCCACCACGGCAGCCACGACGGCATCGATCCAGCGCGCAACGATCAGCGAGATCACGGGGATCAAGGCGATCGGCAAAATCTATGACGGCACGACCGCCGCGGCACTCGACACTTCGCATACAGCCTTCGCGGGCATGATTGCCGGCGACACGCTCACCCTGGCCTCTGCGACCGGTTTCTTCACCGACAAGAACGCCGGGACGGGAAAGACCGTCTATGCGATGGGCCTCTCGCTCGGCGGCGTCGATGCCGGCAACTATATGCTCGCCTCGGCCACTGCGGTGACCAGCGCCGACATCGCCCGGGCGACGATCACGAGCGTCAGCGGGATCGTGGCCGCCGGCAAGACCTACGACGGCTCCACCACAGCGACGCTCGACAGCTCGGGTGCAGGTTTTGCCGGCAGGATCGGCGGCGACCAGCTCACCGTGGCGACTGCCACCGGCAGCTTCGCCGACAAGAACGCCGGCACCGGGAAGACAGTGACCATCACCGGACTGTCGCTCGGCGGAGCCGATGCGGGCAATTATGTCCTCGCAACGACAAGCGCCGCCACCACGGCCGACGTCGCGAGAGCAGTGATCAGCGGGGTCTCCGGCATAGCAGCCACCGACAAGGTCTATGACGGCACCACTGGCGTGGCGCTCGACACATCGGGGGCGAGCTTCGCGGGAGCGGTTGCAGGAGACGCCCTGACGATCGCGGCCGCCACCGGCCGTTTCTCCGACAAGAACGCCGGCACCGGGAAGACGGTGAGCATTACCGGGCTGTCGCTCGGCGGAGATGACGCGGGCAACTATGTGCTCGCCTCGACCAGCGCCGTCGCGAGCGCGGACATCGCGCGTGCGACAATCAGCGCAGTCACCGGCATCGCCGCGGCGAGCAAAACCTATGACGGCACCACCGCGGCGATGCTCGACAGCGCGAGCGCGAGGTTCGCAGGCATGGTCGCCGGCGATTCCCTGACGGTGGCGACGGCGAGCGGCGCCTTTGCAGACAAGAATGCCGGCGCTGGCAAGACGGTGAGCATCACGGGGCTCAGCCTCGGCGGCGCCGATGCGGGCAATTATGTGCTCGGCTCGACCAGCGCCGCCGCGACTGCAGACATCGCACGCGCCGCGATCACCGGCATCAGCGGAATCCGGGCAGCCGGCAAGACCTATGACGGCACCGTCACCGCGTCGATCGATCCATCGGGTGCGATTCTGGCAGGAGCCATCGCCGGAGACTCGCTGACGGTCTCGGGAACGGGCAGCTTCGCCGACAAGAATGCCGGGACCGGAAAAACGGTCAACGTGACCGGGCTCGTCCTTGGCGGGGCGGACGCGGGCAACTACGACCTGACCTCGACCGTTGCTGCAGCCCAGGCGGATATCGCGCGCGCGTCGATAACCGGAGTGACGGGCATCGGCGCCCGGGACAAAACCTATGACGGAACCGGCGTCGCCCAACTCGACACCTCGGGTGCCGCGTTCGTCGGGATGATCGCAGGCGACAGTCTGGCGATCACGGGTAACGGCGCGTTCGTCGACAGGAATGCCGGCACCGGCAAGACGGTGGTGGTCACGGGTCTCGCGCTCGCCGGTGCAGACGCGAACAACTATGTCCTCGACGTGACCACCGCCACCACCAGCGCGACCATCAGCCGCGCGACGATCGGCTCGGTCACGGGCATCGCGGCGGCGGGCAAGACCTATGATGGCACGACCAGCGCCACGCTCGACCTGTCGGGCGCCGGCTTCGCCGGCATGATCGCGGGCGACAGCCTGACGCTCGCTTCCGCCACCGGCACCTTCGCCGACAAGAATGCCGGCACCGGCAAGACGGTGAGCATCACCGGGCTCAGCCTGGGCGGCGCCGACGCCGGCAATTACGTCCTCGCCTCGGATAGCGCGACCGCGCGCGCGGACATCGCCCGTGCGGTCGTCACCGTCGCCGGTATCACTGCCGCAAGCAAGGTCTACGACGGCACGACCCGCGCCGCACTCAATCTGTCGGATGTTCGCTTCAATGGCCTTGTCGCCGGCGACACGCTGACGATCGCGGCGGCGACCGGCACGTTCGCGGACAAGAATGCCGGTGAGAACAAGACAGTCAACGTCAGTGGCATTCACCTCGGAGGCGCCGATGCCGGGAATTATGTTGTCGGCGGCAACGTGGCTACCGCAGCCACTATCGAGCGCCGCGTGATCGGCTCGATTTCAGGAATCGAGGCTTGGGACAAGCTCTATGACGGCGCCACCGCCGCGTCGCTCGACACCACCCGGGCGATGTTCGACGGCGCGATCGCCGGCGACCTGCTCTCCGTCGCATCAGCGGTGGGAAGCTTTGCCGATGTCCTGCCGGGAAGGCAAAAAACCGTCGCGATCTCCGGCCTGACGCTGGGCGGGGCGGACGCGGACAATTATCATCTGGCGAGCGACACGGCAGCCGCCTTCGCGGATATACTCTGGCAGGCGAATTCACCCCTGCTACCCGATCAACGCGACAAGGCTCGAATAGAGGGATTTGCGGGCGCGAGCGGAGTCCTCCTCGCCGATCCCGAGCTGGTTGACGATTTGACGCAGCAGGCGGTCCGCTGATCCGCGCCTGCAATTGCCACGACCGCCTTTCCGACGTCCGCTTTCCGCCAAAAGCAGCCGCCAGATCCTTCCATGAATGAGCGGCTGCTTTCAGGATCTCGTACGATCGGTCAGAACGGCAGACTTGGCGGGCGCATTCCCGACCGGCAGGTTGCGCGGAATGCAGTCCAGCAGCTCCTGGGCCGCTTGCAAATACCCCGAGGGCCGGCGGACGCGCCTGATCAAAAATGCCGAGCTCTGCCGGCTGTTCGACTACCTCGACCGCGCCGACGTCGAGGGGCTGGAGCATCCGCTCTACACGCTGGCGATCCGTCTTCAGTTCGCTTTCGCGGCGCGCATGTCCGAGATCATCAATCTCGATTGGGATTGGGTCGATTTCGACGAGCGACGCGTCGTCTGGCCAGACAGCAAGACCGGCGAATCGTCGAGCGATGCGGGCGCGACCTTCCTCGTCTCGCTACCGCTCGTCGGCACGCCCTAACCGCGGCAACGATCGCCTGCCCCTCAGCGCACCGCGTCGAACCGCGTGGACACCGCCTGGGGCCGCGGCGCCCGTTCAGGCCAGCGCATCTTGCGGCACGCGCGTGTGGATCGGCAGCGTGAAGGAGACGATTGCTCCGCCTTCTGGCCGGTTTGCTGCCTTGAGCGCGCCACCGTGTGCTTCGACGATCGTCCGTGAGATCGAGAGCCCCAAGCCGAGGCCGCTATCTTTCGAGCTGAGGAAGGGTTCGGAGAGGCGGGCGAGAAAGGCGTCGGGGAATCCCGGGCCGTGATCGCTGACGCTGACCGTCGCCATGCGGCCGACACACGAGAGATGGATCATTGGCGCGGGGACATTTGCGCCGCGCTGAGCCTCGCAGGCGTTTCGCACGAGATTGAGGATGACCTGTTGGATCTGCACGCCGTCACAGCATACGAGCAGTTCGTCCGCGGTTTCGCGGGAAACTGCAATGTCCGGGCAGGTGGTGATCGCGAGCGTCGCGACCGCTTCTCTGACCAGATCCTCGAGGCTAGCGACTTCGCGGGTATTCGCCTCCTTCGCGACGAGCTTGCGCATGCGCTGGATGATCTCTCCGGCTCGCCGCACCTGCTTGCCCGCTTCGTCCAGCATCCCGCTAAGCTTCGTGGCCGGCTCACCGTCGACAGACTTGGCCACGAACCCCGCGGCCGCCAGATAATTGGAGGCCGCCGCGAGCGGCTGGGTGAGCTCGTGCGACAAAGTGCCCGCAAGCGCGTTGAGTGCGCCGACCCTGGCATAATGCGCCAGCTCCTGCTGAAGGATCTCATAGTTCCTGCTCTCGGTCACGTCTTGGGTCGCCCCGTGGAAGCCTATGATGGCACCCATTTCGTCACGCGTCGGCACGGCCGCCATGCGATGAATGCGAATCCGGCCGCTGGGTAGCCGTACCGTCAGATCCCAGCTTGTCGCGACACCAGCTTCCACGACCCGCTTGATGGCCTCGCGATTCCGCCGAACGGATTCCTCCGGCAACAACGCCAGAAACTCTTCGCCCATCGGCCCCAGCGCTGGATCGCGCTCGTACATCTCGAAGAGCTGCGGCGACCAAGATACCCGCCGGTCCGCGATCGAATAGGACCAGTCGCCGACGCGCGCGATCCGCTGCGCCTCTTCCAGCCGCGCCTTGGCCGCTGCCAGTTCGAGCGCGCGCTGTTCGCGCCGCCGGATCGCCCGCACGAGCACGAAAGACAGCAGCAGGGTGAGCAAGCTGACGAGGACCGCACCCGAAATCATGACGAGCGCGCGCCTGCGTGGTGCTGCGAGCACTTCCTGCTCGAGGATGCTGTAGGACGCCAGCAACGGGTAGCCGGGCACCCGACGGTGGCTGACCAGCCGTATCCTCCCATCCAGCGTACCGGGCCCGATGAAGCTGCCTTTTTCCGTGCGCCGCTGCACCGCAAAGGTGGCGCCGTGGCTGACGTCCTCGCCCGAGCTGGCGTTTGCACCGGTGACCCGCGAGCGGATCACGCCATCAAGCCCCACCACCCATGCGGCCTCGGAGGGCTTGACGGTCGCCTGACCGTAGATTGCTGTCAATTGCGCTGGATCGAGTTCCATCGCGACCAAGCCGGCGACGCTTCCATCCCTCCCGTTCAGCCGGCGCGAAAGCCAGATCACCTGTCGGCCATGCTGCGGCGAATAGACGGGCTTGCTGACCACCAAGCCGCCCGGCTGCGCGTCGCCAGTTTCTTGCAGGGCCAGGTTGTCGACCGTGACGCCAGCTCGGACATTGTGGCCGGTGGTATCGACCAAAACGCCGCGCGCATCGAAGAGGTTGACGCTTAACAGGCTCCGATCGCGTGCCATTTCGCCAGCAACGAGGCCGTCGCGCGACGCGGAGCGGAGATCGAACCGACCGGTGGAGACTAAATCCGCGACGTGCAGCGCGACCAGATTGGCATTCTCCAATGTGCGTGAAACATATTGCTGGAGCATCAAGGCGCGATCTTCGTTCTGCGAGACTGCAGCACGGACCGCGGCACTCTGCTCATAGCGCACCTGCCGCAGCGCAACCGCCCAGGTCGACAGAAGAACAACGGAAGCGGCCGACCCGGCTATCAAGAATATCCTGCCGCCACGCGGGGCGCGGTTGGCGCGGCTATGCATCCGAGATCCCAGCCATTTGTGGAAAGGATTCCCGAAAGCGCGACGTCTCGCAACGTCTACTTGCCAGCCCCACCAATGGTGGCAGCAGAGAGCGAGGGGTCGGAATGCGGACCCGCTCCCGGTCCTTGAGCAGACAGGTGGGTTCGCTCCCTTTGTGCCGATTGTGCAGAGATGCCCGGCGCGTAGTCAGCATCTATGTGATCTCGATCAACACTTGTGCTAGCTGAATAGCCGTTTGAGACCGGGTCGCAGCCGCGTTAGGCCAATATCGGGAACAATTTCCAGTCCAGGGTTTGCGCGACTGGCGATTATCCAGTCTACAACATGCCGGTCGAGCCGATCGCCGCGTCTGCCCCATGAGAGCTGGTCGGCCCATCGTCGCCACGCTTGCATTGAAGCAATCGCGGCGTAACGCTGCAGCCTGGTTACTGGGCTGCAGCGTCGCGAGCGCGAAATCCAGCCGCGCTTGCCGGCTCACCTCAGGCCGCCTCGCCGGGCAATCTCCCCTAGGAAGCGCGCGCTCGGCTTGGGCGTGCGCTTGAACGTCTTCCGATCGACAGCGACCAGGCCGAACTTCGGCTTGTATCCCGACATCCATTCCCAATTGTCGAGGAGCGACCAATGGATGTAGCCGCGCAGATCGATCCCGTCCGCACGGCAACGCTCAACCCCGGCGACCGCGACGCGGATATATGCGACGCGCCGCTTGTCGTCCTCGGTCGCCACGCCATTTTCGGTGACGTAGATCGGCTTGCGGGTCCTTGCGGCGACCAGCCGCACGGCATGTTCGACCGCGTCGGGCATGAAGGCATAGCCCATCTGGGTGAGCTCCTCGCCAGGCCCGGGCGGAACGTCCTTTTCGGGTCCGACCAGCGAGCCGGTATAGGACTGCACGCCGATGAAATCGCCAGGTGCCGCAAGCCAGCGGTCGAGCATCTCCCCATTCTTGCGGTTCATGCCACCCGCATCATTATCAGCGGGACGGTCGGCAGTGACCGCCAGCGTAACACCTACCGGGAAGCGCCCGCCGGCAGCCCGAACGCTCTCGAGTGCCGCCGCATGCGCCGCGAGGATGCCCGCATATTGACTCTCGCCGCTCACCATCGGACTGGTCCATCCGGGCGCTCCGTTACGCTCGCCGGCGGCCTTCTGCATCGCCTGGATCAGCGGACGATACTTCTCTGCAAGACCGCCCCATTTGACGATGGTGGCAAGGTTCGGCTCGTTGAACGTGGCGGCGATATGGATGAGGTCGCCCATCGCTTGCGTGAGCCGAGCGCAATAGGCAGCGAATGCCGCGACATTGGCGGGATCGTTGAAGCCACCGCTCGCGGCAACCCAGCGCGGGACCGTGAAATGGTTGAAGGTGACGACAGGCGCGAGGCCAAGCTTGCGACAGGTCTCCAGCACGCCGCGATAATAGGCGAGTGCTGCTCCGGAGAATTGGCCGCGCTCCGGCTCGATGCGCGACCATTCGATCGACAGGCGATGTGCGTTGAAGCCGAGCCTGGCGGCAAGTGCCAGATCCTCCTCATAACGATGGTACGCATCGCACGCGTCGCCCGAGGGCGTCAGGAAAATCGTCGGCTTCACATGCTCGAGCACCCATAGATCGCTGGCGACATTGCCGCCTTCGATCTGATAGGCCGCGCCGGAAGTGCCCCACAGAAAGCCGTCGCGCTTCCCTGTCGGTGCCGCGACCGCGGTCTCCATCGCCGCAAGGCCGGCGGCTCCTCCCGCCCCGAGCAGCACCGAACGTCGGTTCATCCCCATAATCCCTCCTGATGTTGTGTCGTTGATGTTGGACAATGGCAGACCCGCCGACGCATGGTCGGCTAGCGGCCGCGCGACGCTGCCTCGACAAGCGCGCGAATGCCCGGTCCGATCTTGACGATCAGGTCGGCCGGGGGCTGGCGGTTCAGGAAGCCGTCGAAGGGGCGCCACGACGCCGCTTCCTGCGCCGCGAGAGCCTCGAGCAGGGCGGCGCTCTCGGCGCGGACGTCCGCGCCGAGTTTCCTGCCCGCTTCGAGCGCGTCGAGCGAGGCAAGGCCGGCATTGGCCAGTGCATTGATCTGCGCGGAGGTGGGCAATGCCGCCTCGAGCAACGGATTGCCTTTGGCGAGCGCGACGAACCGCGCGTCGTTCTCGCGCCATTGCACGAGTCGGGCGCGCAGTGACGGGCCGAGCGCGCGCTCGCCCCCCACATAGCGCATCGCCTCGGCCTCAAAATGGCGTGCGACCAGGCTGTCGACCGGCGCGGCATCGGCAAGGTCGTTAAGCGGCTGGACGATGTGCTTCCCCGCGATCAGCGCCTTGAGACGGTGATCGTGCGCCATGTTGCGCACCGGGCCGGTGATATCGAGCAGCGTGGCGAGTATCTCCGTATCGGCGGGCGCAAGCCTCGCCAGCAGCCGGCCGGCGTTCGCCCGGTCCTGCAGCCCCGAGGTCGTGAGTAGCGCGCTCACCGTGCCGAGGCGCCGATACATGTCGGCCTTGTCGGTCACCGACGCCGGCGACCAGAAACGCTCGGCCAGCGCGGCGGCGCGCGGCCAGAGCTGCTGGTCGACCAGCTCGTCCGTGGTCAATGGCCCCCAGAGGGGTGCTTCCGCACCGAGTATATGACGTTCCTGATCGGGCGTGAGCGGTGCGTGCGGGAAATCGATCAGGGCATCGGTGACGATCGCGGCAAGCAGCGGGCTGCGCTTGCGAAGCGCTTCGGCATGGTCAGGCCGCAGGCCGGCCGCGGACGTCGCCACCGGATCGATCGCATAATGATGGTCGGCCGGCATGAACAGATCGAGATAATAGCCCGCCGACACGATGGTCGGATGCCCCTTTGCAGCCGCATCGGCGGCGGCGTTCGAGGTCTGCCAGGCCTGAACCACGACGTCGCGCGGCACGCCCGCCGCCCCGACCTCCTCCCAGCCGATCATCGTCTTGCCGTTGGCCGCGACGATCTTCTGCACGCGGCGCATGAAATATGCCTCGACCGCCTTCTTGTCGGCCAGCCCCTCTCGCGCCATCAGCGCTTTCACGTCCGCGGCGTCGTCCCAGACGGCCTTGGCCACCTCGTCGCCCCCGACGTGAAAATAGCGGCCGGGAAAGAGCGGCGCCATCTCGGCGAACAGGCCGGTCAGGAAACGATAGGTCGCCGGAGCGGCGGGATTGAGCGCGACGTCGTGGAGCCCGGCGAACGCCTTGGAGCCGACGACGCCAATCTCCGGATAGGCCGCGATCGTCGCGCGGCTGTGGCCCGGGACGTCGAACTCGGGGACGACCAGGACGCCACGCTCGGCGGCATAGGCTACGATCTCCCGGACGTCTGCCTGACTGTAGAACGCGCCATTGGTGCCCGCAGTGAGCCGGGGATAGCGCCGGCTCTCCACCCGGAACCCTTCGTCGTCGCTGAGGTGCAGATGGAGGACGTTGAGCTTTACCCGCTCCATCGCGTCGATCTGACGCTTGATCGTCGCAACCGAGAGAAAATGGCGCGCCGGATCGAGCATGACACCCCGCCATGCGAACCGCGGAGCGTCCTCGATCACCATTGCGGGCAGGACGATCTCGCGCGGATTGAGACCGACCAGCTGGCGCAGCGTCGCAAAGGCGCGAAGCACGCCGGTCGGGCCATCCGCCGAAATGTCGATTCCGCTCGCGCCGATTTCGAGCCGGTAGCCTTCCCCCGCATCGCTGCCGCCGCGTTGTGAGACGCATTTCACCCGGATCGTCGCCGGCAACCCGGCATCGAGCACCAGCCCGGTCTGGCGCACAACGTCTTCCTGCAACCGCGACGCGGCCCGATCGAGAAAGCCACGGTCTCCGCAATTCATCCAGCTCGGCGCCAACGGGCCGCGCACCGCTAACTGTCCTTGTCTCGCCTCGACCGATCGCGGCAGCGGCATCAGGTCCGGTGTGGCACTCGCGGCGGAGGTCTGCAGCAAAGCGACAAGTCCTACGACGATCATCGACAGGCGGCCGGGCATGAATCTCTCCTGATTGCTCCGTCAACTTACAAACAGGTTTGACTGTTTTATGCAAGTGCGGGCATGAAGCCGTTGCGCGCCGGTCTTAGTTCAACACGCCAACCCCGGCGCCGGGAGATGGAATTGATGCGTATCCTCGCCCTCGCGCTGTGCCTCGCGGCGCCCGCCACCCTGCACGCCCAGACTGCGCCGACTGCCGCTCCCGCCGCGGCGTCGGCCCTCAGCATCGAGACGCCGATCGAGACGATCGCTGCCGACCCGGCAGGCAAGGCCGTTCTCGAAAAGCTGATGCCGACCCTGCTGACGCACGCAGCCTATGATTCGTTCAAGAGCATGAGCCTGAAAGACCTCGCACCCTATTCGCAGGGCGCGATCACCGACGAGAAGCTGGCCGCGGTCGACGCCGCGCTCAAGGCACTCAGGAAGTGAGCCATGGCGCCGGGCCCTCGGCCCGGCGCCTCACTGGTGGACGGCCGCCTCGGTGACATCGAGGCGCGCCTTCCACGGATCGGGCTTGGCCACGACCCGCCCGTCCGGCTGAAAATCGAGGAGTCTTTCTTCCGCGCCGTCTATCCGCGGCCAACGCGGCAAGCCAGCGCCGTTGGGATCGCCGGTCCGGGCGAAATCGACCCAGTAACGATGCATGGTGCGCGCAACCGCTGCGTCGCGGGGCGTGACCCTGTCGCCGAGCACCGCGGGCAGCGTATCGAAAGCATAGATGACTTCGCTCGAATGCTCGGCACCCTTGATCGGCTTTCCGGCGAGCGAAGATGCGACATAGGAGAAGCGGAACAGCCATGCGGGGGCGCCCTTGCCCGCAGCCGTGCGCGCCACCAGACGGGCCGGCTCGATCATCAGCCGGTCGCGGCCGATACGCCCGTTCACATCACCAAGGCTGGCGGTGCCGTCGGGATCATATGCCGCTCGCGCGCGGCCAGCCAGCGGCCCGAACGCGGCAAAGGCCTCATCCTTGCTGCGCGCAGTGTTGATACCGAGATCGGATTCGTCGGACCCGACAAGCACCGGAAGCGCGGGTGCGGCGGCGAGCGCCTCGGCCGGCTGGGAGAGCACGACGCGCCCGTCCACGATCGGGCCCGAAAAGGTCGCGCGCTCCCCGAACAGCAGCGAGATCGCAGTTAGCTTGCCGGCAATCCGCTCCGCGGGCAGCGCGCGCAGCGACGCGAGGCCGGATGCGCCGCCATCCTCGATACCCACCGAATGCGCGAAGGCGATGCCGATCTTCTCGGCCGAGGGCCGGTCGCCCAGATCGCGATCAAGCAATTGTGGCTGGAGCAGTTGCTTCCGGCCTCCGCCCGATTGCACGATGATGCGGCTGAACAAGCCGCGCGCGCTCGGCGAGGCGGCGAGAGTGAGCACCGACTCGCCGCCGGCCGACGCGCCCATTATCGTGACGTTGCTCGGATCGCCGCCGAACGCAGCGATGTTACGCTTGACCCAGCGCAACGCTGCGATCTGGTCGAGATAGCCGTAATTGCCCTTAGGCTCGTCCGGGTGTTCGGCGGAAAGCGCCGGATGCGCGAAAAAGCCGAAGCGCCCGAGCCGGTAATTGGGAGCGACGAAGATCAGCCCGTCGAGGGCGAACGCGGCGCCCGATGCCTCGGCGAGCGCATTCGATCCGGCGACGAAGGCGCCGCCATGAATCCAGACGAGTACCGGAAGCTTCTTTCCCGCGCGCGCGCCGATCGGGCGCCAGACATTGAGAAAGAGGCAATCCTCGGACGGCTCGAACGCAGGCTCGCTTGCGGGGCGCATGCAATCATGCCCGAAACGCGTCGCGGTGTGCACGCCTTGCCAGGGCAAGACCTGCTGCGGCGGGCGCCAGCGCAGCGGTCCCACCGGTGGCGCGGCATAGGGAATCCCCAGGAACGCCTCGACGCCCTCGCGCTGGGCACCCTCGATCCGCCCGCCTTCGACGGCGAGTTCTTGCGGCCGTGGGTCGATCGCCGCGACCAAACCAAGCGCCGCGACGCTGATGAGCAATTGCCGCATCATTTTCAGCGCATCTTCGACTGTACGGCCGCGGAAAGCTTTGCGGTGCCACTCAACATGGGCTCGCCCGCCGATTTGCCAAGGAAGAACCGGTACGCCCCCGCCGGCCGCGTCCAACGCTGTGTTTTGGCGTGGAAGGAGAGCAGCAGCCAGGGATCGGCTTCGATGAGGATCTCGCGGCTCTCGCCCGGCGCAAGCGTCACCTTCGCCCACCCGGCGAGGCGATGCCCTCGCCCGGGCGGCGCAACATAGAGCTGCGCCACCTCGGTACCCGAGCGCGCGCCGGTATTGGTGATCCGCGCCCGTACCCGCAGTCGTGCTCCACCCTTCTGCGAGAGGTCGGAGTAAGCGAAGCTGGTATAGGTGAGGCCGTGCCCGAACGGGAAAAGCGGGTTCGCGCCGGAGCGCTCGAACCAGCGATAGCCGACATCGCTTCCTTCGGAATAATCGATCGCGAACGGTGCGTAGGTGACGCCGATCCCGAGCGGGCGCTGCCTGGCGGGATCATAGCCGGTGACGGTCGGCCGCGGTAGCTGGTCCGCGGAGGCGGGGAAGCTCATCGGCAAACGGCCTTGCGGTGCGCTCGCCCCGCTCAGGATCGCGGCAATCGCCTCACCGCCGCGCTGGCCCGGAAACCATGCCTCGAGCACGGCCCCGACCTTGCCGAGCCACGGCATGACGACAGGGTTGCCGGTCTCCAGCACAACGGCGGTCCTGGGATTGGCGTCCGCGACCGCCCCGATCAGGCGATCCTGATCATAGGGTAGCGACAGATCGGCATGGTCGATACCTTCGACCTCGGGTTTCACAGCATAGACCAACGCGATGTCGGCGCGTTTCGCCAGCGCCGCCGCCCGAGCGGGATCGCTGCCATCGTCGTAGACGACCGTGGCGCCCGGCTGCACCGCCTGCAGCGCGTTGAGCGGCGACGACAGCCCGTAGCTCGGTGCGAGCAATGCGCTCAGCGGGTTCATTCCCGGCGCGTCGCGGAACACGCCGCCATAGGGAATGACCTGCGAGGATCCGCCGCCGGCAAGCACGCCCTTGTCCGCGTGCCGACCGATCACGGCGATCGTCCGGACGTTGGGATCGAGCGGCAGCAGGCCATCGTTCTTGAGCAACACCATGCCCGCCTCGGCCATCGCCTGCGCGCGCGCGGCATGCGCGTTCCGGTCGATCGTGCCACCCGGAGCCGCACGATGATCGAGCGCTCCCACCTGAATGAGGCTGCGCACGATGCGGAGCGCCATGTCGCGCACGCGCGCCTTCGGGATCGTGCCGCGTTCCACCGCCTGGCGAAGCCCCGCGAACCAGTCCTTGTCCTGCGGCGATTGCTGGTCGAGCCCCGCTGCGATCGAGCCCTCGAGGCTGTGCACCGCGCCCCAATCGGACATCACCCAGCCGCGATAGCGCCAATCGCCCTTGAGCACGGTCCCGATCAGGAAGTCGCTCTCGCAGGCATAGGTGCCGTTCACCTTGTTGTAGGCGCACATCACCGACGCCGGGCGGCCGCGTTTGATGCCGATCTCGAAGGCAAGAAGGTCGGATTCGCGCAGCGCCGCCTCGTCGATCCGCGCATCATGCACGAAGCGACCGCTCTCCTGCGCATTGAGTGCGAAATGCTTGATCGTCGAGGCAACATGCCTGTCCTGGATCCCCGCGATCTGCTCGCCGACCAATGTTCCCGCCAGGAGCGGATCCTCGCCGAAATATTCGAAGTTGCGGCCGTTGCGCGGCTCGCGCGCAAGATTCACGCCGCCCGCGAGCTGGACGTTAAAACCCTTGGCAAAGGCCTCGGTGCCCACCAGTCGGCCGGCCTCGCGTGCCATCGCGGGATCGAATGTGGCGGCCAGCGAGAGCGCGGAGGGCAAGGCCGTCGCCTGATCGCCAGGTCGCAGATAGCCGATATCGGCGACGCCGAGGCTCGCATCGGCGAGATGGAGCGCCGGCAGGCCGACACGGGCGTTTTCGGCCACGAAGCCAGCTGTGCCCAACGCTCCCGCCGGCTTCGGCATGCGCATCGATTCCGGCACAATCGGTGGCAGGGGGATGCCGAGATCGAGCAAGCTCGCGCCCGAGCGAGAACTCAGCAATGCGATCTGCTCGTCGAGCGTCATCGCGTCGACGATCTTGGCGGCGCGCCGATCGATCGCTTCGTCCTGTATCGGAACTGACTCCCCTGCTCGCTGTCCTCCTGCCGGGACAGCCGTCACCGTGGCGATCATGCCGATCGCGCTCACCAACAATGTTCGCATTAGTTACCCCTTTTTCGCCACGCGCCCGGCGCGTTCCTCGTCGCTGCGATCGAGCGAGAGCAGGCCAGTCGCGAAGCCGGCCTCGAGCAGCTTTCGAAGCAGCTTTACCGAATCGACCACACCCTTCGGATCGGGCGCGAGCACCTGAGCCACCGAGAGACCGCGGATCGCCCAGACGATCAGGCGCATCATTGCCACCGCGCTGCGCTCGCCTGCCTTGAAGGCAACCCCGCCGCGCTCGAGCGCCTCGTGCTCGATACGGTCCTGCACCGGACCGAGCTTCCCGGCGAGTTCCGGGTCGCTGCGCGAACCTTGCAATATCTCGAGGACTGCCACGCCGGACGGGCGGCTGAGCACTTCCCAGGCAATCTCGGGATAGGCCAGCAGCCGCTTCTCCGCATCGGCGATCCCGCCGAGCTTTTCGGCGTAGCGGTCGAGCTCCTCCTCGAAGACAGCCTCGACCACATAGGTCATAAGATCGGCCTTGGTGCGAAACTGATGGAGCATCGCCCCGCGGCTCACCCCCGCCTTTTCGGCAACCAGTATCGTTGTGGTCGCGCCATATCCGTGCGCGTGCAGTGTCTCGATCGCCGCATCGAGCAATTGCCTGCGCGTGCCGGCGCTGCGCTCGGCCTGGCTACGCCTCTGGCGGACCTCGGTCATCCCGTCTCCCGTCCGAACTTACGAACAATCCTGACTGTAAGCTATGCGCGGCAGACCCGGCTGGCAAGCACGAAACGCACGCCGTTAAAAAACAAACGGGCTTGACTGACTGTAAATCAATATGCACGCTCAACGGACATAACAACAACGTGGTCAGGGAATGGGGGATGGCGAAAATGGTCTCGATCCGCGCAGCGATGCTGAGCTCGGCGATGGGTGTGCTGACGGTGGCGATGCCCGCTTGGGCGCAGGGCACGGCGCCCGTGGCGGCGCAGGAGGAAAGCGCGCGCCGCGAGGACGAGATCGTCGTTACCGCCACGCGGCGCGAGGAACGGCTGCAGGACGTGCCACTCGCCGTCACGGCGGTGAGCGCCGAGGAACTCGCGCGGTCGAACCTCAAGGAAGTGACCGACATCCAGTATCTGGCGCCGAACATCACTTTCTCGGCGACCAACCCCGTCTCGAACGGCGGCGGATACCAGATCCGCGGCGTCGGCACCCAGACTTATGACAGCAGCGTCGAACAGACCGTCGGACTGGTGGTGGACAGCGTGGTGATCGGCCTGTCGCGCGATCCGGGCGCCACCGGCTTCGCCGACGTCGAGCGCGTCGAGGTGCTCCGCGGACCGCAGGGCACCCTGTTCGGCAAGAACTCGTCTGCAGGCGTGATTCAGGTGATCACCAGGCGTCCGCAGCTCGGCAAGTGGGGCATGGATCTCGATCTCGGCTATGGCGAGCGCAATGATCGCGTCGCGAGGGCGACCGCGAACCTGCCGCTCGGCGACAGCGCGGCGCTTCGCGTCAGCGGATTCTCGAACGGCCAGGATGGTGCGATTCCCAACGTCGTGAACGGAACCCGGGTGGGCGACCGCAGCAACAACGGCGTCCGCGCCAGAATGCTCTGGGAGCCCTCCTCCGATCTCTCGTTCCTGCTCACCGGGGAGTACCAGACCGCGTTCGCACGCGATGCGCAGACGATCGAATCGCTGGGCACCAGTGCGGCATATAACGCGCAGTTCGCCCGGTTCGCGGTGAGGCCGGGCCACGGCGTCTATCTCGCCTATAACGACCGCGACTGGACCGCCGATTCCAGTCTCTGGGGCACCTCGCTCCAGGCCGATTATGCCATGGGCGACGCCACTCTCACTTCGATCACGGCCTATCGCGCGCTCAAGGTCACGCAGCTGTCGGACATCGACGCCGCGCCCGTCGATATATTCAATCACAGCGATGGTGGGGTGGACAGCAATCAGTTCACCCAGGAGCTAAGGCTTACCTCGCCCTCGGGCAAGCCGCTCGAATATGTTGCTGGCCTTTATTACTATCGCACCGAAAACAATGGTGACATCGCGCAATATGGCAATTTCTACGGCATCTATGGTCGGCCGGTGGTCATCGCCAGCGGCCTGCGGACGCAAGTCAACAAAGTTCGTAGCATCGCTGCCTTCGGCCAGCTGACCTATCGGATCCTACCCGGCGTGAAGCTGATCGGCGGTCTGCGCTATACGAACGACGAGAACCACGGATCGGTCACCATCACGCCCTTGCCGTTCCCCGCCGTCATCGCGAGCACCGCGCAGCCCTACGACGGTACGGTCAAGGCCGACAATGTATCAGGCAAGGTCGGCATCCAGTTCGATGCGAGCCGCGACCTGATGTTCTACGCGACCTATTCGACCGGCTATAAGGGACCGGCGATCGACGGCACCGGCGGCGTGGTCCGCGAAGTCGAGCCGGAGACGGTGCGCAGCTACGAGCTCGGCGCCAAGAGCACGCTGTTTGAGGGCGCGCTGACGCTGAATGCCTCGCTCTATTGGGCCGATTACAACAACTTCCAGACCACCGCGCTCGACATGAACGTCACGCCGCCTTCCTTTATCCTCACGAACGCTGGCGGGCTGCGCGCGCGTGGCGCCGAGGTCGAGGCGCAGTTGCGCGTGGCCCGCGGTTTCCGTCTCTCTGCGAGCGGGTCCTATAGCGATGCGGTCTACCGCGAGTTCCTCGGCCCCTGCTATTCGGGCCAGGCGAATTCTTCGGTGCCCGGGACCGGCTGCTATCTGCTTCCGGGATCGACCACGGTGCGCGTGTCCGACTATGCCGGCTATAGCCTGCCCAACGCCCCCAAATGGTCGTACACGCTGCGCGCCAGCTACGAGCAGCCGATTGGCGATGACCTCGCTCTGGACGCGAGCGCAAACTGGGCGTGGCGCGACGCCACGCAGGCCGTGCTGGGCGACCCCAAGGCACGGATCCAGGCCTTTGGCCTGCTCAACGGGACGATCGGCCTCTCCGGCAATGACGGTCAATGGCGGTTGAGCGTCTATGCCCGCAACCTGCTCAACCAGCATTTCTATGCTCCCTATGCAGCGACCGCGACATTCAATCCGGGCGGTTACAACCGGATCATGAGCCCCGAGGCCTTCCGCACCGTGGGCGGAGCGCTGAGCTTTCATTTCTGACCTTCCGGGACAGGATCTGGCATCCCCTGTGTGGTCCTCCCCGATCTCGATCGAGAGCACATATATGCTCCCCACCCT
>DATLJJ010000102.1:0-2994 GCA_035538975.1 Sphingomonas sp.
TCGTCGTGGCGCTGATGTTCGTCTCGCGGCTGATGGCGCTGCACATCGGCGCGGTGGTCGCCGGGCTGTTCGTGCTCTCGATGGTGCTGCTGATGGCGAGCCTGATCTATTTCCTGATCGAGGTCCGCATGTCGCTGGGCGCGATCCATGTGCGCGAGGAGCTGCTGGAGCTCGACCGGCTGGAGGTCCACCGCAGGCGGCGGTGGCTGACCTGAGCCCCTATTCCGCCCTCCGCGGTCCCAGATCCGCCGCCACCGTCGGCAGATATCCCGGTACCACGCGCGCCTTCGCCGCCTGCTCATAGGCATAGCCGGCCTGAAGCAGCAGCCCGTCCGACCAGGGCGCGCCGATGAACGAGAGTCCTGCGGGAAGCCCGTCGACCAGCCCCATCGGCACGGTCAGGTGCGGATAGCCCGAGACCGCGGGCAGCTCGCTCGCCGAGGGCCCGCTGAACTGATCGCCATGCGCGGGGTCGCTGAGCCAAGGGGTGCCATAGGTGGGCGTCACCAGCAGCTCGGCGCCGGCGGACTTCATCATCTCGTCGAGCCCCTGCCTGGCCAGCCGCAGCGACTTCGCGCGCGCCGCCTTGTACTCGGGATCGTCGAGCCCTTTCGTCTTCACCGCATCGAGGAAGATCTCCTGCCCGAAGAAGGGCATCTCGGCGGCCCTGTGCGCTTCGTTGAACGCGATCACCTGCTCCAGCGTGCGCGTCTTCACCGTCGTGGGCGTGGTCGCCAGATAGGCGTCGAGATCGGCCTTGAGCTCGGTCTTGAGCACCGCCAGCTCGGCCTCCCCCAGGCCCTTCAGCTCGGGCATCTTGACCTCGACCAACGTCGCGCCTGCGCCGCGCAGCCGATCGAGCGCCGTATCGAATGCGGCGGACAGATCCGCCGGCATCTCGGGCCGCCAATAGCCGATCCTCTTGCCCCGGAGCGCATCAGGGCTCAGCCCCTCGGCATAGTTGCGGCGATGCTGGTCGGCACTCGCCGTCGCCGCGTCGGCGGGATCGCTGCCGATCATCGCCGAGAAGAGCAGCGCCACGTCCTTGACGCTGCGACCCATCGGCCCGGGCGTATCCTGGCTGTGGCTGATCGGCACGACATGGGTGCGGCTGACGAGCCCGATCGTCGGCTTGAGTCCCACCAACCCGTTCATCGACGCGGGACAGACCACCGAACCGTCGGTCTCGGTGCCGACCGCGACGGCGGCGAGGCTCGCCGCCACCGCCGCGCCCGATCCGCTCGACGAGCCGCACGCCGAACGATCGAGCGCGTAGGGATTCTTCACCAGCCCGCCGACGGCGCTCCACCCGCTCATCGAGCTGGTCGAACGGATGTTCGCCCATTCGGATAGATTGGTCTTGCCGAGGATGATCGCCCCCTCCGCCCGGAGCAGCGCCACCAGCGGCGCGTCGCGCTTCGTGTCGTTGGCGGCGAGCGCGAGGCTGCCGGCGGTGGTGGGCAATTCCCTCGTCTCGATATTGTCCTTGATCAGCACCGGGATGCCTTCGAGCAGCCCGGGCATTTTGCGGGTCAGCCGCCGCCGGTCGGCAGCGCGTGCCTGATCGAGCGCGTCGGGGCTGACGGCTATCACGCTGCGCAACGTCGGGCCGGCACGGTCGATCGCCTCGATCCGCGCGAGATAAGCCTGGACGAGCGCGACGCTGGTCGTGGCGCCCGAGGCGAGGAGCGCGCGGAGCTCGCCGATCGACTTCTCGTGTACCGCCGCCCCGATGACACGGTATGAAATGGGGGGCATCTCGTCCCCCATAACCTCCTGCGCCACTGCCGGCGCCGCCGCGCCGATCGCCAGAACCGCCGCCAAGATCCGCCGCATCGCCGTGCCCCTTGCCCGAAAGCGCGAAGACTATGCGCGCGCTCCGGCCCGCACCAGCCCCGATCAGCGACGCTCGATCATGAGGTGCAGCGCCTGCTCGCCCTGGACATGCTCGACCACCGCATAGCCGAGCGCGGGCAGATCGATCCCCGCGAACAGCGACTCGCCGCGACCGAGGAGCACCGGGGAGACGGCGAGATGCATCGCGTCGATCGCACGCGCGGCCAGATATTGGCGGATCGTCGCCGCGCCGCCGCCGACGCGGATGTCGGCGTCCCCTGCCGCCGCGCGGGCGCGCTCCAGCGCTTCTTCGGGGCCGCCGGTGACGAAGTGGAAGATCGTGCCGCCCGCCATCTCGAGGCTGGGCCGGGCATGATGCGTCAATACGAACACAGGGCAGTGATAGGGCGGGTTGTCGCCCCACCAGCCCTTCCATTCATGGTCGGGCCATTCGCCGCGCACCGGGCCGAACATGTTGCGGCCCATGATCCAGGCGCCGATTCCTTCCATCGACCGGGCCGCGAAGCCTTCGTCGACTCCAGTCGAGCCGCCCTCCCGGCCGTACAGCGCGGCGAAGGTCCGCGACTGCGTGAGCCACGGGTGGAGCTGCTCGGCTCCGCGACCCAGCGGCTGTTCGAGACTCTGGTCGGGCCCGGCACCATAGCCGTCGACCGAAATGCTGAAGCCGCTCACCCGAAGCTTGCCCATCTGGCCCTCCTGAACTGTTTGCCTTTTGCAACTGGTTGCCGGGCTACGCAAACTGGTTTTATTTTACAAGCAGTTTTTCAAACGGCTGGCAAGGCGGGGCGGAGGGGCCGGCGACGCGGGCGATCGCTCGTGGCCGGAAATGTGACAGCCACAATCGCTTGTGTGCGGCACCGCGATTTTACCCACAGGAAAGATTTTCGTGGATTTCATCGTTTGGTCTCTTGCGTTTCACAAACGCGAGGAATGTCCACGCGTCGCTGCACTGCACCCCGGTCGTGACGGCCACGAACCGAGTCATTTCAGCGACGAACTGTTTGAGCGAAGGACAATTTAGCCTCTTGTGCCCGGACTCGGTTTGGCACAATCTCTAGTGGTCGAAGTGAGGGGCACTCGCTAGCACTGGTATCGCCAGCGCCGCATCACCATATGCGGAACGGATACTCGCGTGCC
>DATLJJ010000103.1:0-4430 GCA_035538975.1 Sphingomonas sp.
GCGCCGGGGCAGAAGGGACTCGGTTTCCTCTCCGACGACCAGCTCCTCAACCTGATGACCCGCGGATCGATGGACGGGTTCCAGATCGCGGTCCATGCGATCGGCGATCGCGCCAACCAGCAGGTGCTCGACGCAATCGAAGTGCTGTCGCAGACCTATAAGGACAATCGCCGCTGGCGGATCGAGCATGCACAGATCGTCGATCCTGCGGACATGCCCCGCTTCGGCAGGCTCGGAGTCATCGCTTCGGTCCAGCCGATCCATCAGACCTCGGACCGCCTCATGGCCGAGGCGCGGCTGGGCGAGGCGCGGCTCGCGGGTGCCTATGCATGGCGATCGCTGGTGCAGAATGGAGCACGGCTGGCGTTCGGATCGGACTACCCCGTCGAGAGCCCCGATCCCTGGGCCGGCTGGGCAGTGTCGTTCACGCGCCAGGACGCCGACGGCCAGCCCTTCGGCGGCTGGCGGGCGCAGGAGGCAGCGACGCGGGAGCAGGGTTGGGCGGGTTTCACCACCGGCGCGGCCTATGCGGGTTTCGCCGAGGACCGGCTCGGCCGCCTCGCCCCCGGCATGCGCGCCGACTTCCTGATCCTCGACCGCGACCCGCTGCTCGCCTCGCCCGCCGATCTGCGCGCGACAAAGGTGCTCGAGACCTGGATTGGTGGAAACCGCGCCTGGCAGCGCAAATAGGCCGGCGGCCCGCCCGAGCGGACCGCCGGCGCACACCTAGCCGATCGCCAGCGTGCCGTTCATCCGGACGGGCCGGGCAAGATTATAATAGTTGGGTGAGGTCGCCATCACGGTGCGATGGATCTCCTCGAACTGCTCGCGCGTGCCGTTGCCGGCGATGCGCACGACATAGTCGATCTGCTCGTAGCCGGGAGGAATGCCCGCATCGAGCCCGAGGAAACCACGCAGATCGAGCTGGCCGGTCGTCTCGATCTCGAGCCGATCGAGCGTGATGCCGTGCATGGCCGCGCCGGCCACATAGCCCACGCTCATGCACGCATTGACCGCCGCCATCAGCAGCTCCTGCGGGTTCGGCGCGCGGTTCTGGCCGAGCAGTTCCTCCGGCTCGTCTGCGCGGATTTCGAAATCGCGGGCGATCCGTTCGCCCCCGAGCTCGATGTCGCCCGTCCGCGACACGGTGCCGGTTTGCCCGGTCCAGCGCGTCGCCACGGTGAAGCGTACCATTCCCTCGCCAGGATCGCCCTTGATCGCCTCGACCACCTCGCCCAGCGCGCCGATGTCGATCCCGTTCACCACATTGCGAGTCATCACGTCACTCATGTTCCTTCTCCTTTGATTTCGAGGATTCAGCAAAAGGCCGGCGCGACAGCGTCGATGCGGGCGAGCGCGGCGGGGGAAACCGCGCCGATCGTGGCGCGGAAGCGGGGGTGGGTCATACCGCTGCCGAGGTAGGTCCGGCGCAGCGCCTGATGCTGGACGGCGAGGAAAGCCTCGCGATCGACATCGTCGAGCACATGGCCGCTCACTGCCTCGAACGCTGCGAGGTTGAGCGCGGCCTGGGCCTTGCAGCCGCCGTCGAGGAACATCCCGATCTCGAGATATTCGTCGACCGCGCGGTCGATGGCGGCGGCGTCGCGTCCTTCGGCGAGCCCCTCGACCATCAGCGTGTCGATCTTCGCGTGCTGCGCCTCCTCCATCCAGTGATGCCTGAGCAGGCTCTTGAACAGCGGATCGAGTTCGGCGTCGTCGCGGACGCTGTCGAGGTAATGCGCCTGTGTCATCCACTCGATGTGGAGCACCGCCATCGCGACGCTCAGCGGATCGTGGCGGAGTATCTCCGCCCCGATCGCCTCCGCGGGCCCGATCATTTCGCATTCGATCGGGAAACCACGCACGAACGCCGCATGGAAGCGCTTGAACAAATGGATGTGCTTGGCTTCCTCCGACGCGAAGCCGAGCATCGCCCGGACGCGCGCATCGTCGTCGGCCAGCCGCGACCGTGCATGATCGAGCACGAACGGCAGGATCATCTCCTCGATCAGCCCGAACATGCGGAGATATTCGTGCCCGCGGATCTGATTGAGCAGCAGACGCTCCCCGGGCGTGACGCCCGGGGTTTCGCCGACGCGCGCGAGTGCCTCGGGCATGAACGGCCGGCTGAAGTCGAGCTCGGCATCCTCGGGCATCACGTCATCAAGCTGCCACGCCGCGCGTGCTGAAGCTGCCAGCACGCCCGGATAGGTAAAATCATGGTACATTAGAATTTCTCCTTGGTGTCCTATGCCCTCAGGCAAAGGTCAGGACGTGAAAGGTCAGGATGATCACTGTCAGGACAGTGGAGCTGACAAGGGCCGGAAGCCGTACGCAAGCAAACGAACTGGAATAGAAGTTCACGAGTAATCTCCCATGGTTATCCGACGCATCTGAGATGCGTTGATTGACGATGATCAGATTATTGATTGGTCGTCTCGCGGGGGGCGCCCGGCTCCGCCCGGAATCGACTGCGACTCTATGGCTGCTGAACTAGCCCTGGCGGCCGCAACGCGCTATGATCGCGTGGACGGGAAAATTGATCGATCGACCGGATCGGCAGCCCCGCGCCGGCTCTGCGGAGCCGCTCTTCAGAGGATGTTTGGGATGGACGTGCTCGGCGAAATGCTCGCGGCACTGCGCCTCTCCGGTGGCGTATTCGTGGACGCGGAATTCAAGGCCCCCTGGGCGGTGCTCTCCGACTATACGCCGGAGGATTGCGCCCCCTTTTTCGAGATACCGAACCAGCTGATCGCCTATCATTATGTGCGCTCGGGTGCGTTCACCTGCCGGATTCCCGGCGGTCCGGAACGCGAAGTTCGCGCGGGCGAGATCGTGATCCTGCCGCACAGCGTTCCCCACTATCTCCACGGCCCCGAGCCCTGCCCCCCGCCCATGGACACGCAAGACGTGCTGCGCACGATCGACAATGGCATCCTGCGGCTGCGCGGCGGCGGCGAGGGCGAAAGCGTGGCGATGTATTGCGGCTATCTGGGTACCACGACGCCGGACAACACGTTGCTACAGAGCTTGCCCGCGATGCTGGTGATCGGCGCCGACGCCGCCGAAGGTGACTGGATGGCGCGATCGCTCGATTTTGCGGCGCAGGGAGTCGCGACTCGCTCGTGCGAAATGGTGGGCAAGCTCGCCGAAGGGCTCTTCGCCGAGGCGGTGAGGCGCTACGTCGCCGATCTGCCGGAGGACGAACGCGGATGGCTCGCCGGGCTGCGCGATCCCGCCGTCGGCCGCGCGCTGGCGCTGATCCACCATCGCTTCGCCGAAAGCTGGACGCTCGACGCGCTCGCGCGCGAGGCTGCGGTCTCCAAGACCGTGCTCGCCGAGCGCTTCCGCGCGCTGCTGGGCGAGTCACCGATGCAATATTGCGCGCGGTGGCGGATGAAGGCGGCGGCGCAGATGCTGCGCGACGATCGCCAGAATGCTTGCAGCGTCGCCTATTCGGTCGGGTTCAATTCGGAGGCGGCATTCAATCGCGCGTTCAAGCGCGAATACGGCGCACCGCCTGCGACCTGGGCGCGCGACGCGATCGCCGCCTGAACCGCGATTGAGTCCGGCGCACGCTGTCACGAAAAAAGCCGCGGCGCCCGTGGCAGCCGCGGCCTTTCTCAAAGCCCCCGCTTTGGTATTGGATCAGGCGACCGCGGTGGTCTCCGCTTCGGCGCCCTCGGGCTCGCGCAGCACATAGCCGCGGCCCCAGACGGTCTCGATGTAATTCTCGCCTTCGCACGCCATGCTGAGCTTCTTGCGCAGCTTGCAGATGAAGACGTCGATGATCTTGAGCTCGGGCTCGTCCATGCCGCCATAGAGATGATTGAGGAACATCTCCTTGGTGAGCGTGGTGCCCTTGCGGAGCGAGAGCAGCTCCAGCATCGCATATTCCTTGCCGGTCAGGTGCACGCGCGCGCCGTCGACCTCGACCGTCTTGGCGTCGAGGTTCACGGCGAGCTTGCCCGTGCGGATCACCGACTGGCTATGCCCCTTCGAGCGGCGGACCACGGCGTGAATGCGCGCGATCAGCTCTTCGCGGTGGAAGGGCTTGGTGACGTAATCGTCGGCCCCGAAGCCGAACGAGCGCACCTTCGAATCCATTTCGTTGATGCCCGAGAGGATCAGCACCGGCGTCTGGACGCGCGCCACGCGGACCTTCTTCAGAACGTCGTACCCGTGCATGTCGGGCAGGTTCAGGTCGAGCAGGATGATGTCGTAATCATAGAGCTTGGCGAGGTCCAAACCCTCTTCGCCCAGATCCGTGGTATAGACGTTGAAGCCCTCAGCCGAGAGCATAAGCTCGATCGCCTTGGCAGTCGAAGGCTCGTCCTCGATCAGCAGCACGCGCATCGCCGTTTCCCCTGTCCACAGCACGCGTTCGGAGCCCCGCTGGCCGACGCGCTGGACGAATTCATTAACCTAAG
>DATLJJ010000104.1:0-2799 GCA_035538975.1 Sphingomonas sp.
TCGCGGCCATTACGCGAGCTACGACCTCAAGGAAAATGCGCGCGCCAGCCACATCAATATCGAGAAGTCGGACGACATCCATCGCCAGATCGTCGAGATGGTGACGCAGCTGCCGCGCATACCGCCGCAGACCCAGGCCGATGCCGTGCCGCTGCGCTACCTGGTCCCGGCGGACACGCTGGTCGAATTGTGGGCCTCCGGCGTCCGGGTGCCGGTGCGGCGCGGCGACACCATGGAAAGCATCGCCGCTGCCAATCGTGTGCCGCTGTGGACGCTCGCGCAGAGCAATTCACTGCCCGAGAACGCGCCGCTGACCCCGGGCCAGACCATCATCGTCCCGCGCCATCTGACGCCGCCCGAGCCGGCCGCCGCGATGGCGGCTCCTCCCGTGGCTCCGGCGACGTCGCGGAAGTAACAGCTCTTCGCGCTCCCCGCGCGCGGCCGCGCTGGCTTATGCCGAACGCGATGCGCTATGATGTCGGCCAGCGAGGAAGCAGGACGGATGACTGAACAGGGAGCGCTGCGCGAATTGAGGGTTGCCATTGCAGGGCTGGGCTCGATCGGCACCAAGATCGCAGCTGCGCTCGATCGGGGTATCGAGGGACTGACGCTGTCCGCCGTCGCCGTGCGCGATCCCGCCAAGCATCACGCTTTCATCGGTGGCCTGCGCCGCCCGCCGCAGATCACGCCGATCGACCAGCTCGGCGGTGCCGCCGACATCGTGATCGAATGCGCGCCGAGCCGGCATCTGCGCGAGATCGTCGAGCCCGCCGTGAAGCGGGGCAAGACCGCACTTGTCGTCAGCGTCGGCGGGCTGCTCGACAATTTCGATCTGGTCGATCTCGCCCGCGCCAATGGCGGGCGCATCCTCGTGCCGACCGGCGCGCTGATCGGGCTCGATGCGGTGAACGCCGCTGCAATCGGCACCATTCATTCCGTGAAGATGGTGACGCGCAAGCCGATCGACGGCCTGAAGGGCGCGCCGTTCATTGTCGAGAACAACATCGACATCGACAAGCTGCGCGAGCCGCTGAAGCTGTTCGAGGGTACGGCGCGCGAGGCCGCGAAGGGCTTTCCGGCCAATCTCAACGTCGCGGTCGCGCTGTCGCTCGCCGGCGTCGGGCCCGATCGCACGGAGGTGCAGATCTGGGCCGACCCGACTGTGACGCGCAACGTTCACCGCATCGAGGTCGAGGCGGATTCCGCCCGCTTCTCGATGTCGATCGAGAACATCCCGTCCGAGAATCCCAAGACCGGAATCATCACCGCGCTGTCCGTGATCGCGCTGCTGCGCAAGCAGCGCGCCACGCTCTGCGTCGGGACGTAAGTCTTACGGCTTACGCGCCCGTCACGCGCCAGATCACGTTGCCGACGTCGTCGGCCATCAGCAGCGACGTCTTGTCGGGGCCGATCGCGACGCCCACCGGACGTCCATAGGATTCCTTCTCGTCCGGCGACAGGAAGCCCGACAGGATGTCGCGACCGGGGCCGGACGGCTTGCCGTTTTCGAATGGGATGAACACCAGCCTGTAGCCGGACAGCTTGCTGCGATTCCACGAGCCGTGCTGGCCGATCACCATGCCGTCTCCGAAGCCGGGCAGGGTGCTGGCGGGCATCCAGCACAGGCCGAGCGAAGCGGTGTGGCCGCCGAGCGCATAGTCCGGCTGAAGCGCCTTGGCGACCATCGCCGGATCCTGCGGCACGCGGTCGTCGACGGTCCTGCCCCAATAGCAATAGGGCCAGCCGTAGAAGCCGCCGTCGCGCACCGAGGTGAGATAATCCGGCGGGGTTTCGTCGCCGAGGCCGTCGCGCTCGTTGACGACCGTCCACAGCACGCCCGTGTTCGGCTCCCAGGCGAGGCCCACGGGATTGCGCAGGCCGCTTGCGAAGATGCGATGCGTGCCGGCCGCGAGGTCGAGCTCGTAGACCGCGGCGCGGCCTTCCTCGACCTCCATGCCCATCTCGGCGATGTTGCTGAGCGAGCCGACGCCGGCATAGAGCTTCTTGCCGTCGGGGCTTGCCAGAAGACTGCGCGTCCAGTGCCCGCCCGGCTTGAACGTCGTGAGCCGCTTGCCCGGCGCGGTGATGCGATCGGCATCGGCAACGTAAGGGAAGGCCATCACGCCGTCGGTGTTGCCGACATAGAAGGTGTCACCGACCAGGGCCATGCCGAAGGGCTGGCTCAGGTTCTCCATGAAGGCGCCGCGAACTTCGGCGACGCCGTCGCCGTCCTTGTCGCGCAGCAGCGTGATGCGGTTAGCGGAAACGCCAAGCGCCGCGGCACGCCGCATGGTCGCCTGCATCGCAAAGTGAAACACCGTGCGCGGGGGACCTGCGATCTGCGTTGCTTCCGCGATCAGCACATCGCCATTGGGCAGCACTTCGATCCAGCGCGGATGGTCGAGACCGGTCGCGAACGCATTGACCTTGAGGCCGGGTGCAACAGTCGGCTTCTGACCCTCGCGCCAGCCGCGCGCGGTCGGCATCTTCAACGTCGGAATCGCGCCTTGCGGCTTCGCCTCGGGAATCGCCGGCTTCTCGCCCCAGGCCGGCGCGGGCTCAGTGCCCGACATCTTTCGCCATTGCAGCGCGATGCCGCCGATGAGAGCGACGAACTGCGCGAAGATGCTGGAAAACGTCATGACAGGCCCCCGTGTGCGCGCGCATCCAACTGGCTGACGGGGCTGACGTCAACCTGCGCGGCCGGCCACCGGGGCCTATTCCCGGGGAATGGCAGCCGATCGAATTTGCATGGGATCGACGCCGCGTCGCCGCGATCAGCGGCCGATCTGCCGCTCC
>DATLJJ010000105.1:0-2279 GCA_035538975.1 Sphingomonas sp.
TCGCTTCGAGGCCGCGCTCGAGCGCGCCGGGGGCATCGAGGCGACCGTGCCCGCAGGACCGATCCCGCCCGCGCTGAAGGGCATGTTCAGCGCGCTCGATCAGGTGAACGTCCAGGCACGCTCGGTCTCGCGCTACGCTCAGGCCGCGGAGGCGAGCGGCGGCCAGCTCACGCCGGGCGAGATCGTGCAGCTCACGATGAAGTGCTCGGAGTTCATGTTCCAGGCGCAGCTCACCTCCAACATCGCCAACCGCAGCTCGGATGGCGTCCAGCAGCTGTTCAAGCAGCAATGACGCGCTGGCAGGTCCGCGCTGCCCCGCTGCTGCTGCTCGCCGCGGTCAGCCTCGCCGGCTGCGGCAGGCAGGAAGTCTATGGCAAGCTGAGCGAGACGAGCGCGAACGAGATGATCGCGGTGCTCCACCAGGCGGGCATCGCCGCGAGCAAGGTCGCCGGCGAGAAGGAGACGTGGAGTATAGCGGTGTCGCAGGGCGACTTCGCCCGCGCGGTCGAGACGCTGCGCGCACACGGGTTGCCGCACGAGGAATATGACTCGCTCGGATCGGTGTTCAAGAAGGAGGGCTTCACCTCGACGCCGCTCGAGGAGCGCGCCCGGCTGATCTACGGCCTGTCGCAGGAGCTCAGCCGCACGATCAGCGACATCGACGGAGTGGTGCAGGCGCGCGTGCACCTGACCATGCCCGAAGCCGATCCGCTTTCGCGCGAGGCCAAGCCGTCTGCGGCGTCGGTGTTCGTGAAGTATCGTACCGGCTTTGATCTGCGCAGCCAGACCGGTGCGATCAAGGCGCTCGTCACCAACGCGATCGAGGGGCTGACCTATGACCGCGTCTCGGTGGTGATGGTACCCGCGCAGACGCTGCCGATGCTCCCCCAGAACGAAGGCATGGTTTCGGTCACTACGCTCATTCGCGGTCTCGCGGCACTCGCGGCGCTGGTGGTGCTGGGATTAGCGGGGAGGGCGCTGTTGCGGATGCGGCGCATGAAGCGCGGCCTGCCGGACACCGTGCGGTCATGAGAGGCGAAGCGCTTCGGCAGCGCCATGCGATGCTGACGCAACTGGCCCCGGATACACGGGGCGCGCGTTTCGCCCGGCGCGTCGCCGGAGAGGCTGGCCCCAGCTTCGCCGATCTCGCCAAGCTGCCGGACTGGCTCTCCGTCGCGCCCGAGCGGTTCCGGCAGATCGCCGCGCTGGCGGCGCTTCTGAAATATCGCGCGGCGATCGATGCCGAGCTCTCCGGCCCGCGGCTAGCGAGGGTCGCCGAAGCCGTGGGCGAGAATTTGCTCGACGCAGCCTGCGCAGCCGAACCCTCCGGCGAATATCGCGCGACGACGTTGCCCCCGCCCGAGCGGCTGCTGGCCGAAGGTGAGGCACTGCTCGAGGCGGGGTTGCCTGCCTGTTTCGCGTCACGCTTCCCGCGAGCATGCGACGACGCCGCGGCCCGGGGCGTGGCGGCGAAGGCCAGTGCGATAGCGGAGGCGCTGGCATGACCTTCCATCTCGTGCACACCGATGGCGCCACCCTGCTGGCGAGCGACACGGCGGTGATCAAGCGCACCGAGCGGGCAGACTTCCTCGATGCGACCGCGCTCCTCCAGGCCGCTGCTGCGATCCGCGACGAAGCCTCGGCCGCTGCCGAAGCGGCGCGGCGCGACGGTCGTGCCGAGGGACTTGCCGAAGCCCGCGAGGCAGTGGAAGCCGCGCTGGCGGAGCAGATCGCCAGTTTCGCCGAGGCGATCCAGCGGCATGAAGAGTCCAGGCGGGCAGATATCGCCGCTGCCGCGCTCGCCGCCGTACATGCGATCATCGGCGGGCTGGACGATGAGACTTTGGTCACCGGCATCGTCGAGCGCACGCTCGCGCGCCTGCCTGCCGAGGGGCCGATCACTGTCCAACTCGCGCCCGCAATGGCCGAAGGACTCGCCGCTCGGCTCGCCGATCTCTCGCACGTCGCAGTCGTCGCCGATCCCGCGCTCGGGCCCACCGACTGCGTACTGCGCACCAGCGCGGGCCAGGTGATCGCGAGCCTCTCTGTGCAGCTCGACGCGCTCGCCAAGCGCTGGGGAGTCGCGGCGTGAGCCGGCCGGCAGACACGCTCGCGCTGGTCCGCGCGCTCGATGCCGCGCCGATGTTCGAGCAGCACGGGCGGATCACCGGTGCGCTCGGTACTACCTTGCGCGTCACCGGCGTGCGCGCGCGGATCGGCGAGAGCTGCGAAATCGTCGATGCCGAGACGGGTTATTCGCTCTGGGCCGAAGTGATCGG
>DATLJJ010000106.1:0-2658 GCA_035538975.1 Sphingomonas sp.
TGCTGCGCAGACCGCGGATTCGAGCATCACCGAGGAACGCGCGCTCGCCGAAAGCCTCGACCGCTCGATCGCACTGGCGCCGCCCGGTTCCGTCGCACCGATCACCCTCGATCTGATCCGTGCCCATGTCCGCATCGAACCCGCATTCGACGGCACCGCCGCGATGATCGTCCGCGCCGCCCGCCCCGATCAGGCCGCGCGCATCGTCCTGCGCCTCCGCCGTGATTCCCGAGGGATCGAAGTCACCGACCTCTACCCTGCGCGCTCGCGCGTATCGGCGATGGACGAATGCCTGCCCCCGCCCGACCCACGCGGCGATTTCTGGCTGGCCGACGCAGGGATGGAGGTCGTCCTGCGCGTGCCCTCGCGCGCCCGCGTCACCGTCCACCTTCGCGACGGCACGTTGCGCGATCTGCGCGCGCAATAATGTCGTACAGCTCTTCGAATCCTCCCCCCGCAAAGGGGGAGGATTACCTACCAGACCCTCAACGAGCCTGATTCCTACGGCCGGTCGCGCCGGGGGAGCGCCTGGATCTCCTGTGGCGTCAGTGCCCGGATCGATCGCACCTGACAGCTCCGCCGCCCGCTCGGCCCGCGCGTGAGGATCGACACGCCCAGACCCGAGCCGACGCAGATCATGGAGCTGCCGCCGGTCGTCCGGATCGCCATGCGGTTGGTCCAGCCGAGGTCGGGGCAGAAGCCGAAGGTCTCGATGCGATAGATGTCGCGACCGACGCGCACGTTGACCGTGGTCGAGTTCACGGCGGTGAAGTTGCGCACTTCGCGCGGCAGGAAGCAGCGCCGCGGCTCGCGCGGCCCGGCGTTGCCGTGCGGTTCCATCGGAGCGCAGCCGGTTACCAGAAGGGCGATCGTCGCGGCGGCCCAGGCCGAAGCTCTTGCCATCAATGGTCTCCTTGCTTCCGGTCGCCCGGAGCCCGAGCACGGCATCCCCTGCCGCACCGCCGGCACCTTCGACCGTCCCGCAGAATAGGAGACCCCGCGCGCGCCACCATCGGGAAGAACCCGAATTTCGGCACGCCTCGACCATGACGACCCGCCCGGCTCAGCCGGAGCGACTGCATTTGCCAAGGGTTCCCGATCCTCCCCGGAGGGGGGGATCGGGGTCAATGCTGGCCGGTACCCGTCAAGCAGCCCGGCCTAACGGCGCTCACTTCCAGTCGTATTGAAGCTCGCCCTCGCGGAAGGCGAACCGGTCGAGGTGCCGCTCGACCGCGCCTTTCAGCCCTTCCAGCTGCTCCTCGGACGATGCGTCGATGCGCACCTCCAACCCCGTCTCGGCCACGTCGAAGGTCACCACCGCGTCGCCGGGATGGTTGGCGCCGCGCGCATCCTTGGGGAAGATCACGGTGCCATTCTCGGGCGTGAACTCCACCTGCAGATTGTGCGACCAATGCTTGCAGAGCTGCTGGAGATAGCGGCTGGCCTGCTCGGTGGGCACCAGCGCCGATGCGGATACGGTGGTGATCGTCATCAGAGCCTCTCCATCTTAAAGCCGTTCGATCTTCTGCGCGGCCTCGTCGAGAACCGCCGCGATTTGGTGGAGCGTTTCGGAGTCAACGTCCGGGCCGCCCAGCCGGTCCTGCAGCACGGCGCGCAAATTGCCCATTGCGCGGCGAACCGGTCCGCCGCTGTGGCGCTCCTGCATCCGGCCGAGCTCTGCGAGCCGCGCGAACAGCGCCTCGACCTCGTCCGCCTTCTCGGCGAGTTCGGTGCGGCCGGCGTCGGTGATCGCATAGGCCTTGCGTGCGCCCTCGGCGCTGCCTTCGATCAGCCCCATGTCGTCGAGCAGCGTCAGCGTCGGATAGACCACGCCGGGGCTCGGCGCATAGGCGCCGCCCGAGCGCGCCTCGATCTCGCGGATCAGGTCATAGCCGTGGCGCGGGGTCTCCTCGACCAGCTTGAGCAGGATCAGCCGCAGCTCGCTTCCGTCGAACATCCGCCGACGCCCGCGCCCGCCGCCATGCCCCTCGTGGATCGCCCAGGCCATCGCCCAGGGACCGCCCCGGCCCCAGCCGCGCGGGCCGCATTCGTGGCGGCCGTGCCGCCCATGATGATGAAAACGCATTTTATACTCCTGATGCGAGTCGTGATGCGTCTAAGATATATCTTGAAACTAGCTTTGCAAGCCGGAGCCAAGTTTTCGCTGTCCTACAGCCCCCGATTTATGCATTGTTCCTGATATGTTCAGCAAATCAGCTACTTGCGCCCGTTCGGCTTTATCTTCCCACGCACCCGCGCAGTGGTGCACATGCGCGAACTTCGTGAACTTTGCCGCGCACCGCCGATACAAGGCCGAAGGAAGGCGTTAGAATCAGCCATGGCCGACCTCTTCGCCTCCGACGAACAACAGCCCCTCGCCGCGGAGACGCCTCCCGGCGGCCCGCTCGCCGATCGCCTGCGCCCGCAGCGGCTCGAGGATGTCGTCGGCCAGGAGCATCTCACCGGTCCCGAGGGCGCGATCGGCCGGATGGTCGCGGCGGGCAAGCTCTCGTCGATCATCCTCTGGGGCCCGCCGGGCACCGGCAAGACCACCATCGCCCGGCTGCTCGCCGATGCCGTGGGGCTGCGCTTCGTCGCCATCTCGGCGGTCTTCTCGGGTGTCGCCGACCTCAAGAAGGTCTTCGCCGAGGCCAGAGA
>DATLJJ010000107.1:0-3940 GCA_035538975.1 Sphingomonas sp.
GGTTATGACCAGTTCGTCTCCGAGACCGCGCGCAGCAAGCCCCGGATTGAGCTGGAGGGCGCCGGACGGTTCCTGATCGCGGGCACCTGCGCGGTCGAACCGCTGGCAAGCTATCGCGAGCAGCGCGCCGACTACGGCGATATCAACAGCCGCGCCGAGAATCTCCAGCGCTACTCGACGCTGTCGGTGGCGGCGGATTGCGAGCGGCCGGGTTTCTATCCGGTCGTCGCCTGGCGACGTGACACGACGCGGAACGGCGACGGCTTCGAATATGCCGACCAGACCAGCAATCTTTATCGCGCCGGATTAGGTTACAGCCTTCCCAGCCTGGGGAAGCTCACCTGGTATTATGAGCATTTCGACAGCGATCGGCCCGAACTCGCAGTAACCAATCGGGGCGATGCCGTCGGTATCGCCTTTGACCGCGCGGTGTCGCCGCTCACCACGATCAACGCAGATCTGCGCTGGATGCGGGTGCGCAGCAGCGCTCCGGCGATTGCCGACTATAACGGGCCGGGCTGGACGCTGCGCGTCACCAACACCGCGATCCCGCGCGTCAAGCTCAGCGCATCGACCGAGCGGACGATCGTCAACGACAGCCTGATTGCCACCGGCTTCGCGATCCGCACCGCACACCGGCTCTCTGCCGAAGTGGGCCTGAGCGAACTCACGTCGATTACTGCCTACGCCGATTTTTCCCGACGCCAGTTCCGGCAGGACGCGGCGATCCGCCCGTTCAGCTACACGCGCGATCGTACGAACCAGTTCGGTTTGATCGCGCAGCGCAAATTCACCGATCGCCTCGCCGCCGATCTGTCGGTCTCGAGGATCGATCGTTCGACCAACAGCGATGTCTCCAATTATCGGGCCACGCGCGTGGCGCTTGGCGTAACCATGAGGTTCTGAACCGATGCGGTACAAACTCTTCCAGATCGGCCTTGCCGTCGCGGCGGCGCTGGCAGTGACGCCGGCGGCGGCGCAGACGCAGGTGGCGGAAACGGCTGCTCCGGCTGCTCCCGCAGCCCCGGCGCCGCCTCCGGCTGCTACCGGCGCCGGCACTGCCGCGCCCGCGGGTTATCGGCTGGGGCCCGACGACGAGATCAAGGTCTCGGTCTACGGCCAGCCGGACCTTTCGCTGACGACGCGGGTCAAGGCGGACGGCTCTGTGCGCCTCGCGATGCTCGGCGCAGTGGATGCGCGCGGCAAGACCACTGCCGAGCTCGCCGACGCGATAGCCGCCGGCTATGCCCGCGGCGGCTATCTGCAGAACCCTTCGGTCAACGTCGAGGTCTCGCAGTTCGTGAGCCGTTTCGTCACCGTGCTCGGCAACGTCCCGCAGGCGGGCAATTACCCGCTCGACCGGCCCTATAGCGTCGCCGCAATGCTGGCGCGTGCCGGCGGGTCGACCACGAACGGCGCCAATGCAGTGATTCTGACGCCCGCCGACGGTAGCGGCCCGCAGCGCATCTCGCTCGCAGATCTGGGCGCCGGCGCAGGGCGCCAGCTCGCCCCCGGAGACATCCTCTTCGTGCCCCCCGCCGAGAAGGTCTATGTCTATGGCCAGGTCCAGCAGCCGGGCGCGTTCAACTTCGTCGCCGGCCAGACCTTCCGACAGGCGCTTGCGCTCGCCGGCGGCCCTACGCTGGCCGGCTCGACCAAGCGCATCAAGGTCCGTCGCGGCGGCAAGGAGATCGACGGAGTGTCGCTCGACGACACCGTCCAGCCCGAGGATGTGCTGGTCATCCGGGAGAAGCTGTTCTGACGAGCGAGAGGATGCCGCGAAGGCAGTGGGGCGGCCACGACTGGGAGAAGCGGCGATGAGTTGGAGATTTGCGCAATGGCTTCGCGCCTTGTTGGGCGGCGAAGCGGCGAGCGTGCGGAGGATTCCCGATCCGGTGGATTATCCGATGCCGGGTGAAGCGCCGGGTGACGCAGGCGAGCGCGGGGCGATCCCGCTCTCCTCTGCGCGTGCCGCGGCGGGCGTGCCCAATATCGCTTTCCGCCGGACGGCGGTGTTCACGACGTTCAACACGGCGGTGCCCGTAACCGACCGTCACGGGCTCGCCGGTCGCAAGCAGGAGTTGAGCCGACTGGTCGACGCCGTGGTCAAGCAGCGCAAGCATGCGCTCGTCTTCGGTGCGCGCGGATCGGGCAAGACCTCGCTTGCCCGCGTCTTCGGCGATCTCGCCGACGAGGCTGGCTGCGTGGCGCTCTACGGCTCGGCGAGCGAAGGCGACGACATCGACGCGATCTTCCGGCCCTTCCTCGCCGAGCTGCCGCTTCACCGCGGAGCCGCGCCCGCCGGCGACCAGCCGATGAGCGTCCAGCAACTCGCCAATTTGTTCGTCCAGGGAGTCGCCCAGCGCACCCTGCTGATCGTCGACGAGTTCGATCGCGTCGCCGGCGATCGCGCGCGGCATGACATGGCGGCGCTGCTCAAGCTGCTGTCGGACATGCATTCGCCGGTGCAGATCGTCCTCGTCGGGATCGCGGGCAATGTAGACGGGCTTATCGCCGCGCATCCGTCGCTTCGGCGCCATCTCCACGCCCAGCCCGTGCCGCCGATCGAGCGCGACGACCTCGCCAGCCTGCTGCGCCTCTGCGCGAGCCAGGCGGGGCTGAGCTTCGAGGAAGAGGCAGCGCAGACGATTGTCTCGGCCGCGATCGGCTCGCCCTATCACGCGCGCCTGTTCGGCATGCACGCGGCGCTCGCGGCCGAAGCCGGCGAGCGCGAGCGGATCACGCTGGTCGATGCACAAAAGGGGCTCGCCGCCGCGCTTTCCGAATGGGGCGAGCTCACGCCGGATCTGCGCGGCCTGTTCGCGCGCGCGCTTGCCGAGGCGGGGCCGCTTCGGGGCATGATCGCGCTTGCGGGCGTGCTCGCCGCCCATTCGCCCGTGCTCACCTTCGAGCGGCTGGCTGAAGCGGGTATCGAGCTGTTCGGTGAATCGCTGGGCGGCTCGCCTGCCGTCGACCGCACGATCGGCCTCATCGCGCCGGCGCTCGCCGAGACGCCCGTGCCCGGCGAGTTCCAGTTCGAGGATTCGCTCTCACCCCAGTTCCTCGTGCTGATGGCGAACGGCGCCGCCGGGCGCTCGGCGACGGCGCCTGCGCCTCGGCGTGAGACGGCCGAAGCCCGCGAACTTTTGCAGGGAGTGGTTGGACTATGACCGTAAAGGCAGCCGATCTCGTCGCGGCGCTCAAGGCGCGCTGGCTGATGGTGGCCGCGGTCGGCGGGGCGCTGTTCGTTCTGGTGGCGGCGATCGCGCTGATCCAGCCTCGCCAGTATCTCGCCAGCTCGTCGCTGCTGCTCGACCTGTCGCAGACCGATCCGACCGACAGCACCCAGCAGCAGCAGGCGCGCGTCGAGACCGATTCGATCATCGCGACGCAGGTCGATCTCATCCGCAGCGCCAAGGTCATCGACGCCGTGGCCCAGCAAGCGGGCTTCGTCGAGCAGACGCCGACCGATCTCGCGCCCGAAGCCCGGCTCCAGCAGGCCGCGGCGCGCGTCCGCGCCGGACTCAACGTCACCACCGGGCGGCAGAGCAACGTACTGCAGATCCACTATCTCGATCCCGATCCGCAGGTGGCGGCGAAGGTCGCGAACCTTGCCGCGCAGATCTACATGCGCGAGCAGGTGGCGCTGCGCGCCTCGGCGGCGCAGGGGTCGGCGCAATGGTTCGAGGCACGCACCGCCGATGTGCGGCGGCGCTACGAGCTGGCGCAGAAGCGCCTCTCGGACTTCCAGCGCGCGCACGGCATCATCGGCATGAACCGCATGGATCTGGAGGCGGAGAAGCTCAAGAATCTCTCCGCGCACCTCGTCCAGGCCCAGGCCGACGCCGCCGCGGCGCATTCGAAGTCGGGATCAGCCAAGGTGGCCGAGGTCGCTTCGTCGCTCGTCGTCCAGAACATCGAGGAGGCTGTCGCCACCCAG
>DATLJJ010000108.1:0-2751 GCA_035538975.1 Sphingomonas sp.
CCAGCCTGCGCATCCGCTCAACCTGGCCGAGGAAACGAACGCCTCCGACGGCGATTGATGCACGCATGAGCACCGGTTTCGATCGTGACCCCGACGAGTTCGCGCGGGGCGCGCAGGCAGTCGTCGTCTATCCGGACATGGGCGGCAGCTCGCGCGATGCCGAGGCGCGTCTGGAGGAGACCGCCGGCCTCGCCGCCGCGATCGGCGTCGGGGTGCGCGAGAAGGTGGCGATCAAGCTGCGCCAGCCCAAGCCGGGCACGCTGATCGGATCGGGCCAGGTCGACGCGCTCGCCGAAACGGTGCGCGATCAAGAGCTGCAGCTCGCGGTGTTCGACGCTGCGCTCACGCCGGTGCAGCAGCGCAATCTCGAGACCGCGCTCGGCTGCAAGGTGATCGACCGCACCGGGCTGATCCTCGAGATCTTCGGCGAGCGCGCGCGCACCGCCGAGGGCCGGCTTCAGGTGGAGCTGGCGCACCTGGATTACCAAGCCGGCCGTCTGGTGCGCAGCTGGACGCACCTCGAGCGCCAACGCGGCGGCTTCGGCTTCCTCGGCGGCCCGGGCGAGACGCAGATCGAGGCCGACCGAAGGCTGATCCGCGACCGCATGGCGCGGCTCCGCAAGGAGCTCGACCAGGTCAGCCGCACGCGCACGCTCCACCGCGACCGGCGCCAGCGCGCGCCTTGGCCGGTGATTGCGCTGGTCGGCTATACCAACGCCGGAAAGTCCACGCTTTTCAATCGGCTGACCGGCGCTGACGTCATGGCGGAAAACCTGTTGTTCGCCACGCTCGATCCCACGCTGCGCCAGATCTCGCTGCCGGGGATCGACAAGGCGATCCTTTCGGACACGGTGGGCTTCGTGTCGGAATTGCCGACCCAGCTCGTCGCGGCCTTCAAGGCGACGCTTGAGGAAGTCGTATCGGCCGACCTGTTGATCCACGTCCGCGACGTGGCGCATCCGGACAGCGAGGCACAGCGCGCCGACGTCGAGAAGGTGCTGGGCGAGATCGGCGTGTCCGAGACCACGCCGCGGTTCGAGGCGTGGAACAAGCTCGATCTGCTCGATACCGAGGATCGTGAGCAGCTGCTCGAAGACGCGGCGCGGCGTGAGGACGTGATGCCGATCTCCGCGTGGACCGGGGAGGGGGTGGACACCCTCGTCGAAGCAGTCGCGGCGAAGCTCACGCATGGGCACCGTCGCTACACGATCACGCTCGATCCCGCCGACGGGGCCGGTGCCGCCTGGCTTCACCAGCATGGCGAAGTGCTCGATCAGCGTGTCGAGGACGACAAATCGGTATATGAAGTGCGCATGGCCCCGCGAGACTATGAGCGGTTCGCAATGCGAGGATAGCGATGCGGCAACCCGACGTGTTTACGGTGCGGTGGGCGGTCGCGATCACGCTTTCGCTTCTCGTCTCCGTAGCAATCATGGTTGCCGCAGCGAAGCACGACGTCAATGGTATCTGGGGCGACACCACCGCGGCCTGGCTCCAGGCGGTCGGTTCGATCCTCGCGATCCTGTTCGGCATCGCGATGGCCAATTCGGAAGCGCGGATGGCCGGCGCCCACGCAAGGCTCGAAAAATGTGAAGACGCTCAGGCGGCGATCGCGCTCGCGCACAAGACACTGGAACTCGTTGCCGACCGGCTGATGGTCGCCTGCGATCCTGCCACCGAAGCAAGCCACGGCATGGCGCTTCGCGAGCATCGTACCAACGAGATGATCGAGGGGCTGCGTCAGATCAGCGTCGGCGATCTTCCGCCCGAAATCGTGGTTCCCTTCGCCAGCATCCGGAGCAACCTCCACGCGGTGAATGCGCGAGTCACCGAAATCTACGAGAGCGAAGAGGAGGACGGCATCCCCGAGGAACGCCGCCGGGTGCGCCTCGGCAGCGGGCTGATCATCTACAGCCATGCTGTGAGCGACTACGCCGATCTGTGCAGGCTGCTACGCACGCAGGTCGACGTCGAGTTCCCGCCGTTCCGCGAACACCCGCAGCTGATGGCACATGTCGCGCTCGCGCGAGCCGCTGCGTCCGCCGGACAGGATGCTTCCGACGAGTAGGGACGGGTCAGCGCACGCCGCGCGCCTTTGCCGCCTGCCAGAGCGCTTCCTTCCCGTCGAGGTCCAGCGCCTCGAACACTTCGCCCGCTTCGACTTCCATCGCCTTGAAACGCTTCTCGAATTTCGCGTTCGCTACACGCAGGGCAGCTTCGGGATCGACGCCGAGCTTGCGCGCCCAGTTGACCACGGCGAAGAGCAGGTCTCCGATTTCCCCTTCGATCTCCTCGGGTGAAGCGGCTTCGACCTCCGCCAGCTCCTCGTCGATCTTCGCCCGCGCGCCAGAAGGATCGGGCCAGTCGAAGCCGGTCCGCGCCGCGCGCTTCTGGAGCTTCTCGGCGCGGAGCAAAGCGGGGAGGCCGATCGCGACGCCGTCCAGCGCGCTTTCGTGCCCCTTGGCACCGCGTTCCTCGGCCTTGATCTGCTCCCACAGATGATGGCCGCCCTCGACCGCGTTGCCGAAGATGTGGGGGTGGCGCCGTTCCATCTTGTCGCTGATCGAGTCGATGACGTCCTGCAGCGCGAAATGGCCGGCTTCCTCGGCCATTCGGCTGTGGAATACGACCTGGAGCAACAGGTCGCCGAGTTCGTCCTTGAGGTCGGCCATGTCGCCGCGCTCGATTGCGTCGGCGACTTCATAGGCTTCCTCGATCGTATAGGGCGCGATCGTCGCGAAGGTCTGCACC
>DATLJJ010000109.1:0-6275 GCA_035538975.1 Sphingomonas sp.
GCGATCGAGGCGCTGGCGCCGCTAGTCGAAGGGCTCGACCTCGACTGGATCCGCGCCGACGGCGCGCGCTTCTGGCGCCATCTGACCGGCGACAGCCAGCTGCGCTGGATCGGGCCGGAGAAGGGCGTGATTCACCTTGCCACCGGCGCGGTGGTCAACGCGGTATGGGATCTCTGGGCGAAGGCCGAGGGCAAGCCGCTGTGGCGGCTGATCGGCGAGATGTCGCCCGAGGAGATCGTCCGGCTGATCGACTTCCGCTACATCACCGATTGCATCACGCCCGACGAGGCGCTCGAACTGCTCCGTGCCCGCGAGCCCGGCAAGGCCGAGCGCATCGCGCGGCTCGAGGCGGAGGGCTATCCCGCCTACACCACCTCGGCAGGCTGGCTCGGCTATTCGGACGAGAAGCTGGAACGGCTGTGCGGCGAGGCGATCGAGCAGGGCTTCCGGCACGTAAAGTTCAAGGTCGGGCGCAGTGTCGAGGACGATGTCCGCCGCCTCGGCATCGCGCGCCGCGTGCTCGGGCCCGACAACAAGCTGATGGTCGACGCCAACCAGGTCTGGGAAGTCTCGGGTGCCATCGAGCATCTGAAGGCGCTCGCCTTCGCCGATCCCTGGTTCGTCGAGGAGCCGACGAGCCCCGATGACGTCGAGGGGCACCGTGCGATCCGCGAGGCACTGGCGCCGGTGCGCATCGCGACGGGCGAGATGTGCCAGAACCGCATCGTCTTCAAGCAGTTCATCATGCGCGGCGCGATCGACGTAGTGCAGATCGACGCCTGCCGGCTGGGCGGCGTCAACGAAGTGCTGGCGGTGCTGCTGATGGCCGCGAAATACGATCTGCCGGTGTGCCCGCACGCCGGCGGCGTGGGGCTGTGCGAATATGTCCAGCACCTTGCGATGATCGACTATCTGGCCTTCGCGGGCACGATGGAGGATCGGGTGATCGAATATGTCGACCACCTGCACGAGCATTTCGTCCATCCCTGCGAGATCGAAAAGGGCGCCTATCGCGCGCCCGAGGCGCCGGGCTTCTCGATCGAGATGAAGCCCTCGTCGCTCGCGGCTTATCGCTATGGCGTGGGCGAGGCCTCGGCCGCCTGAGGGTCAGCGCGGATCGCCATAGACGATCCCGCGTCCGTCGGTGCCGATATAGACGCGGCCGAAGATGCGCGGGTCGCCGGAGATGACGCGGAAGCGGTTGCCCCAGCGATGCGCGTCGTCGTTGATCCGCTGCCACTGCGCGCCGCCGTCGGTCGAGCGCCAGATTGCGGTCACGCCGTCCCGCGCGCCGACAGCGTAGATCGCCGGCTCGCCCGCGCGGGCGCCGAGCCCCAGGCCGAACAGCGCGATCTCCAGCCCGTCCGATACCTTGGCGAACCGTACGCCGCCGTCGCGGCTGCGGTATAGCTTGCCCGCGCAGGCGAGGAACAGGTCGCCCGCAGCAAAGGGTGAGGCGACCAGAGCCGGCTGGCTTTCACGGTTGCGCGGGCGAGTGAGGCGAAGATCGGGGCAGGCGGCCTCGGCCGCGACGGGCGCGAAGCTTTCCCCGCCGTCGCGGCTTGCGAGAAGCCGGCCCGCATCATGGTCGATCGCCCAGGCGCGCAGGGGATCGACCTTGTCGGCGATGATCCGGACATTCGCCGGCGCACCGGCGATCTCTCGCCAATGCGCACCGCGATCGGTGGTGAGCAGCGGCCGTTCGGCGCCCACGTAGAAGCGTGTGCCATCGGCCGAGGCGGTGATCGGCGCGCGGCCCTCGCCCTCGAGCGAGTCGTGCCCGCGCCAGAAAGGTGTGCGGAGCGGTCGCCAATTGCGCCCGCCGTCCTGCGACCAGCCGAGGCCTGCCTCGATCGCCTGGTTCGCATGGACGTTGCCGCTGCGCACGAGCACGAGCGGCGCCTTGCCCGCGTAGTCGAGCGTGTTGGTGTTGGTGTTGCGCGGGTTGAGGTGCATGCCGGGCGGCGACCGGCCGAAGTCCGCATGGACGAAGCCGCCGAGATCGCCAAAGCCCGAGACGAGATGCGCGCCGCCGGTGGGGCTGGTCAGCGTGATGATCGCCGTCTGCTCGATGCCGCGCACCCACGGCGTCCAGTCGAGCCTGGTCCGCGCGGCGTCGCGGGTGACATAGACAGTGGCGCCCGTGGTGTAGGCGAGCCGTCCCGCGTCGAAGGGGTCAAGCGCAAGCCCCGCGATCCAGTGGCCGAACTCCGCCTCGGGCTTGCCCCAGTTGAGGAAGGGGGCCGTCCGCGTGTCGCGGTCGCTGCGCACGCCGAGATCGGTCCAGTGGGCGCCACCGTCGGTCGAGCGCCATACGGTGTCGCCGGGCTGCCACCGGTTGAAGGTCGAGACGTAGACACTGCCCGCGCGATGCGGATCGGCGGCGACGCCGATGTAGCCGCCGGCGGGCGGGGCAGGGCGCTTGTCGGGAGTGACGTCGCGCCAGCTCCCGTGGGCGAGCAGTGACCAGACGGCGCCTCGGGTGACGCCGTTGGGACCCATGCCGTTGGCGAAGGTGACGTAGAGCTGCCCCTCGCCGTCGATCGCCGCCTTGATCGGGAGCAGCCCGGCCGGGCCGCCGGGCACGCGGACCCAGCGCGCGCCGCCGTCGTCCGAGCGATAGAGACCCGCGGCCTGTGGATCGGCGACGCCTGCATAGACGCGCCGCGAGCCCCGGCGCGGATCGAACAGCACAAAGCCGATCCCCGCGTGCGTCCGGCGCGGCTCGGGCGCCCCGGCGCCCGCATAGGGAAATCCCGTCTCGCGCCGCCAGCTCCTCCCGGCGTCGTCGCTCCGCCACAGCCCGTCGTGGCGCGAACCGAACAGCAGCGTCGCGGGCCGGTGCGGGTCCACCGCGAGCCGCTCGCCCAGTCCGCGCCCGTCCTCGTTCCCGCCCATGCGAAAGGGAACCTCGGTCACTTCCCAGTGCGTGCCCCGGTCGTTCGATCGCAGCATCGCCGCGGCGCCGCGCTGGTGCATGCCCGCGGCCGCATAGACGCGGTTCGGGTCGCTCGGGTCCGGGGCGATACTCTCGATCCCGAAATAGCTTCCCTCGGTAAAGCCATCCATCAGCGGGACCCAGGCGCCGGCGCGGTCCTCCCAGCGATAGGCGCCTCCCATGTCGGTCCGCAGATAGGCGAGCCCGCGCTCGGCCGGGCTGAAGACGATACCGGGGGCGAACCCGCCAGCACCGACAACGACATTCTGCCAGCTATAGGGGATCGGCTGTTGCTGTTGCTGCGCGACAGGTGCCGCGCCGATCAGCAATGCGGCGAGCGCGAGCCCCAACCTCATCGCGCCGGAGGCTCTGCAACCGGGCCGCGGGCCGGGGCGAGCGAAAAGGCGGCTCGCGAAGCGGCCGGCGCCGGGCCGCGGGCCGCGGGCGCACCGGGCGCGCAGTGCCGCGCAATGAAATCCTCATGCCGCGGCATGGCGTCGGCACCACGGGCGATAGCGGCACGGATGCGCGGGAGCAGCTCGTGGAGTTTCTCCGATGGCATCTCCCCGGCCAGCGGGTCATAGCCGCGCGGGTGCATGCCCTGGCCTTGAAGCACCGCGATCCAGCTCGTTTCGGCAAAGAGCTCCTCGTCAACGCGGAACACGCGGGCGTGATTGCGCCAGAGTGCCAGCTTTTCCTTCAGCGTATCGGGGACGTCCATGTTCCTGCAGTGCGTCCAGAAGGGCTCGGGGCGATCGTTCACGTGATAGTGAAGGATCAGGAAGTCACGGATGTGCTCATATTCTGCGGCGGTGATCCGATTGTAGAAGTCGATGTCGGCCTGGTTGAAGCTTCGATCGGGGAACAGATTGAGCAGTTTGATGATCGCGGTCTGGACCAGGTGGATGCTGGTGGATTCGAGCGGCTCCATGAAGCCGGACGCGAGTCCGAGTGCCAGGACGTTCTTGTTCCAGAACTTGCGGCGGCGTCCGGTGATGAAGCGAAGCCGGTTGGGCTCGGCCATCGGCGCGCCGTCGAGATTGGCGCGAAGCACTGCTTCGGCTTCCTCGTCCGACATGAAGGCGCTGGAATAGACATGGCCGTTTCCGGTGCGGTGCTGGAGCGGAATCCGCCACTGCCAACCCGCGGCCAGTGCCGTGCAGCGGGTGAAGGGAGTGAGCGGAGCGGCGCTGGCGCACGGCAATGCGATCGCGCGATCGCATGGCAGCCAGTGCGTCCACTCCTCATAGCCCGACTGGAGCGCGCCTTCGATCAGCAGTCCGCGGAAGCCGGAGCAGTCGAGGAAGAAGTCGGCTTCGATGCTCTCGCCGCGTTCCAGCCGCACGCCGCGCACGAAGCCGTTCTCGTGCATCAGCACCTCGGTGACGCGACCTTCGTGCCGCCGCACGCCGCGCGCCTCGGCATAGTCGCGGAGCAGCGCTGCATAGAGCGATGCGTCGAACTGGAAGGCGTAGGCGATGTTCGCCAGCGTGTTCTTGGGATCAGGCGAAGGCCGGCAGAATTTGTTGAGCCCCGCAGCTACGGTGGGAAGGCTGTAATCGGCGAGATCGCCCGCCTTCTCGCCCGCCTCGGCCCGAAGCCGCAGCCAGAAATGGTGGAAGGGAAGCGGATCGATGTCGGCGCCGTAGCGCCCGAACGGGTGGAAATAGCGTTCGCCGGGACGCTTCCAGTCCACGAACTCGATGCCCAGCTTGAACGTGGCGTTGGTGCGCTGGACGAACTCGTTCTCGTCGAGGCCCAGCAGCTGGTTGAATTGCAGGATGGGGGGGATGGTGGCCTCGCCCACGCCCACCGTCCCGATCGCTTCCGATTCGATCAGCGCGATGTCGACGTTGCGCGATGCGAAGGTCCGCGCCAGCGCCGCCGCCGCCATCCAGCCCGCAGTGCCGCCTCCGACGATCGCGATTTTCCGTATCGCCTCTTCGCTCACCCAAGCCTCCCTGCACTCCGTGCGGATTTAATTTTCATATTTGCCTAAGTTTTTCGTAGACGACTAAGGGCTTCAATGATAGCGGTCACATACCGAAAATGCCCGGAAAGCGTGCACGCGCGAAAATACCGGGGTCGGCATTGAAGGGGGAGGGACGCGCGCGATGACGCGGCAATTCTACTCCTTCTTCGAAACGAGATCGTCGCGAGCTCATCCGGGCCCGCCGACGGCGAAGGGTGAATCGGGGAGGTGGTATGTTGAATTCCAACAATCGGATTGTGGGCGCGACGCTGCGCGCGGGGTTCCTGCTGGGCGCGTCGGCCGCTGCCCTCGGCATCGCCGCACCGGCGCTTGCCCAGACCTCGCAAGATGTTCCGCCCGAGAGCGGCGCGGCTCCGGCCGAGGAACCCGGCAGTGACGAGGCGATCGTCGTCACCGGTCTTCGCGCCAGCATCGCGTCGGCCCAATCGATCAAGCAGAACAGCGACCAGTTCGTCGATTCGATCACCGCGATCGACATCGGCAAGCTGCCCGACGTGAACGTGGCCGAGGCGCTCCAGCGCGTCTCGGGCATTCAGATCACGCGCAACCGCGGCGAAGGCTCGTCGATCGCGATCCGCGGCCTCACCCAGGTCCGCACGGAGATGAACGGCCGCGACAGCTTCTCGGCCAACAACGGCCGCGCGCTCAGCTTCGAGGACGTGCCGTCGGAACTGCTCGCGGGCGTTGACGTCTTCAAGAACCCTTCGGCCCAGATGATCGAAGGCGGCATCGGCGGCCTCGTCAACCTGCGCACGCGTATGCCGTTCGATCAGAGCGGCAATCTCTACAGCCTCACGCTCGGCACCAACTATTACGACCTCATCGACGAGCTGAAGCTCAACATCTCCGGGCTGGTGTCGCAGCGCTGGGAAACGGGAATCGGCGAAGTCGGCGTCCTGCTTTCCGCCTCCTATTTCGAAGGCGCCTTCCGCACCGACACGGTGACCATCGAGCCCTTCTGGGACCGCACCGACATCCCGGGCTTCACCGGCCAGACGCGCTCGGTAGCGGCCGGCGCCGGCGTTTCGACCACCTGGGGCGAGCGCTCGCGCGAAGGCTATTATGGTGCGCTCCAGTGGCGTCCCGCGCACAATCTCGAATTCTATGCGACGGGCTTCCAGAGCCGCTACTACATCGCGACGCCGAACTTCAGCTACTTCGGCTTCGGCCCCTCGGGCAGCGGCGGTTCGTTGACTCCGGTAGACGGCAGCTTCGCCTTCGATGAGGACGGGACGATGGAGCGGGGTTCGTTCCTCAACATCCCCGTCAACAACAACTCGGGCCATCCTCTCCAATGGACCACCACGACGGATCTCGCCGGCGGCTTCAAGTGGGATGTCAATG
>DATLJJ010000110.1:0-9652 GCA_035538975.1 Sphingomonas sp.
CTGCGCCCGTCGAGGATCCGTTCCACGGCCTCGCAGACGAGCGGCGCCGAGAAGGCATAGATATCCTGGCCCTGCGCCGTGATCCGCCGCCGCTCGCCGCCACGGGTCACCACGGCGTCGACCAGGAACCGCTGCGCCGAGCGCCCGCGATCGTCGGCGGGGCTGGGAGGCGGCGTGGACGGGTCGCGGATGTCCCGAAGCGCGACCTCGCCGAGGTAGGTGTGCAGCTCGGCCGTCCGCACGTGCCGCGCGATCAGAATCACTTCGGAGAACGGCAGCTCGATCAGCTTCTGCCGTCCGAAGGGTTCGGGAAAGTCCCGGTGCAGCTCGCCGGAGGCGGGGGTGAGCGGCGTCATCTGGCCGCCGGAGACCACCATGCGCGGATAGGTGTTGCGCGCACCGGTCAGTCGCGTCCCCTGCGTCGGGTGCCAGCTGTCGAGCGCGATGGCGATGCTGACGTCGTCGGCCGAATCCTCGCCGCCCAGCGCCGCCGATAGGAGCAGGTCCGCGAAGCCGCCGTAAAAGCCCATCGCCGGCATCACGACGACGCTCGCCGCGCGCGCCGGGGCGTCGAAGTTTTCGAGCGTCGCGCGGGCGCTTTCCTGTTCGGCGGTGACGTCCAGATAGTGAATGCCCGCGCGCACCGCCGCGGAGGCCACCGGCCCGGCGGTGTCGAGGAACGGCCCTGCGCAGTTGATCACCGCGGCGGCGCCCTCGAACGCCCGTTCGAGCGAGCCCGCATCCTCGATCGCAGCCTCGCGGATTTCGACGCCCTGCTGTGCGAAGCCGAGCTGCTCGAGCCTGGCGCGATCCCGCCCTATGGCGATCGGCCGCAATCCCCGCGCGAGCAGCTCCGCGACCACGAAGCGCCCCGTATGCCCGCCTGCTCCGAACACTGCCACGCCCGTTCTCTGAACGCGCTTCCGCCCTGCTTCCATGTCCCACTCCAGACGATACAGACCTGTATGTTTCGTTCTGCTACGAACAGGTCTGTATCGTGTCAATCGATTCTGCTACGGCTTGGGCCGGAGGTCGGGAATGCAGGTGCAGAACGGAACGTCAGCGGGACAGGAATCGCAGGTGCGGGACCGGCTTCTCGAAGTCGCCTCGGCGCTCTTCTATGCGCGCGGGGTCCGCGCGGTGGGCGTGGATCTCGTCGTCGCCGAGGCCGGCGTCGCCAAGCCCAGCCTCTATCGTCACTTCCGGACCAAGGACGATCTGGTCGCGGCCTTTCTCGCGCGCGAGGACGAGGATTTCTGGAGCAGCTGGGATCGGGTGGCGGCGAGCGGCAAGGGCGATCCCCGCGCCGAGCTCGACGCGCTCCTCGGGTGGATCGGCGAGCGCGTCGGCCGGCGCAACTATCGCGGCTGCCCCCAGATCAACGTAGCCGCCGAGTTCCCCGACGCCGATCACCCCGCGCGCAAGGTGGCGACCGATCACAAGAAGGAGATGCGGCGGCGGCTGACGCGCATCGCCGAACGGTTGGGCGTCACCCGGCCGGAGGCGCTTGCCGGCCAGCTCTCGCTGCTCGTCAACGGCGCCTTCGTCAGCTCGCCGATTCTCGAGGTGGAGGAAGCAGTCGGTCTGCTGAGTGACGCCGCCGCCGCGCTGATCGCCGCCGCGCGCTGAGCGCCGGTGCGTCAGGACGGCGCGGCGTCGGTGCGTTCGTGCTCGCGCGCCTGCCCCGCGACGAGCGTGGGCGCCGCGGCACCCGCCAGCGCGGGGCGGAACGCATCGCGCTCGCCTTCGGGGACCGGCGCAGTGGGGTCGGGACGGAACGCATCGACTGCGCGATCCTCGAAGCCGGGATGCTTGTCGCCCATCAGGTCGGTCGGCGGGTGCTCGCCCGAGCCGAAGCTCGCGTCGGGCGATCGGGCTGCGGAGGGAGGCGCGGTCCCCGGTTCCTTCCCCGGTTCGGGCGCGAGGGACTCGCCGGCCACATAGGTCTTGCCCCGGCCGCGCAGCAGCGCGAACGCCGCCGCGCCCAGCGCCGCCGCGATGGCGCCGATCGAAAGGCTGCCCAGCGCGAGCGATTTGCCCCTGTCGTTGCCGCTCTTCGTTCGGCTGCGTGTGCTGCTGCTGCGATTCGACGTTCGTGTCCGGCCGGTTGCCATCGTGCTTCCCCAGGAATGTGGTTCCCGGCTTCAACGGGCGGGTCCGGGCGGTGTTCCGGTGCCGCGCTGCGGCAAGCCCTTGGCCGGGCTGAAATATCCGGGCATCAAATGGCGCGCATTCTGGCGTAATAGGAAGCGATGGTAACCACGAACCCCAGCGATTCGGCGACGCTGCTCGTCGTAGACGACGACCGCGACATCCGCCTGCTGCTCGCGAACAGCCTGGGCGCGCGCGGCTATAAGGTCGAGACCGCGGCCAGCGCGCAGGAAATGGACGACGTCCTCGCGCACACCAAGGTGGACCTGGTGATCCTCGACGTGATGATGCCGGGCGAGGACGGGCTCTCCGCCTGCCGCCGCATCGCACGGCCGGGCGGGCCCGAGGTGATCATGCTCAGCGCGCTCGGCGAGGAACAGGACCGCATCCTCGGGCTCGAGGTGGGCGCGGGTCATTATCTGCCCAAGCCGTGCAGTCCGCGCGAGATTCTGGCGACGGTGCGCGCGGCGCTGCGCAAGCGCGGCGCGGACACTCCCAGCGCGAGCGACGCCTATACGTTCGACGGCTGGACGATCGATCTCGGCAGCCACGAGCTGTTCGATCCCGATGGGGTGCTGGTCGGGCTCACCGATGGCGAGTTCGCTGTGCTCCGCGTCTTCATCGAACGCCCCCGGCGCGTGCTCTCGCGCGAGGCGCTGCTCGCCGCGGCGCGCGGCCCGGATTCGGACGCCTATGACCGGGCGATCGACGTCCAGGTCAGCCGGTTGCGCCGCAAGCTGCGCGCGAGCGGCGACGAGATCATCCGCACCGTGCGCAACGAAGGCTATCTGTTCGTCCCGCGAGTCGCCCGCGCATGATCATGCCCACGGGAGCGGCGCGCGCGCCGCTGTTCGTGCGCGTCTTCGTGCTGATGCTCGTCTGCGTGGGCGTCATCCAGTTCATGAACCTGCTGCTGCTGATCGCGGCGCAGGCGCCCTCGGCGGAGCTCTTCACCGTCGGCCAGATCGCCGACGCCATGGAGCGAGGGGAGGATCCTCACGAAAGCTTCATCGTCAAGCGCACGCCCAGGCTGACGCCGGCCCCGTGGAATCCGCGCGCCGAGCGCATCGAGCTCGCGATCGCGACCGCGCTGGGAGTCTCGCCCGACCGCGTCGACATCAGCTTCCCCACGCCCTTCATGCAGCGCGAGCAGCGCTTCGATCGCACCAGCGTCCCGCGCCCGCTGCCGCCGGCGAGCCCCGCGGCGGCGCGCGACGTGGTGATCATCGGCGATTTCGCCGCGGCGCTGCACTTGCCCGACGGCCAATGGCTCAAGGTCAAGTCGACCAACAGCTTCGAACCGTGGCGCTGGTTCGTGCTGCTCTGGCTGGTGGTCTCGGTGATCGCGGTTGCGCCCTTCGCGTGGATGCTCGCGCGGCGCTTCGGCCGTCCGATCCGCACCTTTGCCGAGGCGGCCGAGCGGCTGGGGCGCGACCCCAAGGCGCCGCCGCTGCGGCTCGACGGGCCCGGCGAGATCGCCGAGGCCGCGGCGGCCTTCAACCGGATGCAGGCGCGGCTCAATCGCTACGTCGACGATCGCACTACCGTGATCGCCGCGATCGCGCATGATCTGCGTACGCCGCTGATGCGGCTCAACCTGCGGCTCGAGAACGCGCCCGAGACGGTGCGCGCGGCCTGCGAGGCCGATGTCGGCGAGATGCAGGCGATGATCTCGGCCGCGGTGTCCTATGTGCGCGATTCGAGCCGGATCGAGACGCGGCGCGCACTCGATCTGCGTTCGCTCGCGGAGAATGTCGTCGACGACGCCAGCGACCGCGGCAATGCCGTGACGATCGAACCCGGCGAGCCGCTGGTGATCGAAGGCGACCCGGTGGCGCTCAAGGCATTGCTCGACAATCTGGTGTGCAACGCCGTCAAATATGCCGACGGCGCCTGCGTCTCGCTGCGGCGGACCGACGATCATGCCGTGATCGAAGTGCGCGACGAGGGGCCTGGCATGCCGCCCGACGACCTCGAACGCGCGTTCGAGCCCTTCTTTCGCGGCGAGCGCTCGCGCAACCGCGACACCGGCGGCTTCGGACTCGGGCTGGCGAGCGCGCGCGCCGTGGCGCGCAGCCACGGCGGCGACGTGACGCTGGAGAACCGCCCCGAAGGCGGCCTCCTCGCCCGCGCAGTGCTGCCGATTTGATCCATCGAAATCCTCCCCCTGGCGGGGGAGGATTGAAGGGAGCGGAAATTAGTCCCGCTTCTGCCGCTACCGAACCGGCCGCAGCACCAGCTGCTGGATCACCACCCCCGGATCGATCATCCAAAGCTTGACCACGTGCCGTCCCCCCGCGGCGACGCGGTGCGTGCTCACGGTCCGTCGCACCGAATCCGCGACCGCGCGGTTCCAGTCTGCCTCGGTGGTGTTCGCCCACAGGTCGATCACCTGCGGCGGCGCATCGTCGATCGAGACGGCGTAGCGCAGCCCGCGCCCGCCGGTGACGTCGAGCGAAGGCGAGGCGAGCACTTCGAGCGTGAAGTCGCCCGCGGCGTCGAGCGTCACGTCGAACTCGAGCCGCGGTCCCTTGCCCGGCGCGGCCGAGGGGGCGATCTGCGGCCACGGCGTCACCGCGGCGCCGGTCTTGCCCAGCCCCGGAATCACGCGCCACTGCGCCCCGGCGGTCGGGACCGAACGCGCCGCATGCGCCGCATCGATCGTCACGGCGGGGTCGGCGGGCGGCACGGGAAGCGGCGTGTTGCGCGGCGCGTTCGCGGGCACGCGGCGCACTTCGGGCATCACGTCCCTGTCGGGCTGCTGCCAGCTCGTATAGCCGATGTGCGTCTGGCTCATCATCTCGGCCCATTTGCCGCCCGCGCGACTCTCGTAGCGGCGGCGGATCTCCGCATCCTTCGCGAAATAGCCCTCGGCGCGCTTCGCCCAGTCGTTGGCCCGGCCGTCGCCGTGCTCGGCGAAGAAGCGGTTGAGCGCGACGGCCTGATAGAGCCGGTGCAGATTCCCCGCCGCCTCGATCGGATGGAGCACGAGCTGGTAATAGGCGTCCTGCGCGCCGGCCGGCAGCTTCGCGGCGATGCGGTTCGCCTGCTTCTCCAGCGCGTCGAACGCGCCGACATGCACCTCCCACTCGGCGAGGCTGTAGGTGCCTGCGTCGATCAGCTCGGGCTTGCGGCGCGCGAGGTAGCGCGTCGTCAGGTCGAGCAGTTCGCCGATCGCCCCGGCATGGTCAGCCCCGAACTGCTCGGCGGCCCACGCCTTGTGGTACCCCGCCATCGCCTCCAGCGGCATCGCGTCGGGGTTCCACGCCATGTCGAGGAAGAAGCTGGTCGGCAGTTCCATCGGCTTGAGGTCGCCGACATTGACGATCCACAGCCGGTCGGCGCCGTGCTTCCACGCCAGATGCATCTGCTCCCAGGTGCGCGAGATCTGGTTGGTGTTGAGCCACTTGTAGTTGCGCGGCCCTCCCACATAATCGAAGTGATAATAGACGCCGAACCCGCCCGCGCGCTTCTCGCCGGGCTTGGGCAGGCGGCGGATGTTGCCCCAATTGTCGTCGGAGAAGAGCAGCGTCACGTCGTCGGGGACGCGCATCCCCTTGTCGTAATAGTCCTGTACTTCCTTGTAGAGCGCCCAGACCTGCGGCGTGTCCGCGGCGGGGCGGCCCGTCACTGCCTCGATGATCTTGCGTTGGTCGGCGACGATCCGCTCGAGCAGCGCCGTCGCGGTGCCCTCGGTCATCGGCTCGTCGCCGTCGCCGCGCATCCCTACCGTCACCAGCGCCTCGCGCCCGGCGTTGCGCACCAGCCCTTCGCGCCAGAAGGCACGCAGCGCCTCTGCGTTCTTCGTATAGTCCCACGGCCCCTTGCCGTGACGCTCCCATTCGACATGCGCGCGCAGCATCGGCTCGTGGTGCGACGTGCCGAGCACCACGCCCATGCGCTCGGCGAGCGCCGCGCTCGCGGGATCGTCGTCCCACAGCGATTTGCCCCACATCGCCGGCCACAGATAATTGCCCTTGAGCCGCAGGATCAGCTCGAACACGCGCTCGTAGAATTTGGCGTTGATCCCCCCGAAGGTGCCGCGCGCCCAATTGCCCAGCGCGGGCTCCTCGTCGTTGAGGAAGATGCCGCGATACTTGACCCCCGGCATCTCGATACGCGCGCCGGGCAGCACGAACAGCCGTGCGCGCTTGCGCACCGGCACGTCGGCCCACCAGCTCCACGGCGACACGCCGATGCGGCGCGACAGGTCATAGGCGCCGAAGATCGCGCCGCGCCGGTCGGCGCCCGCGATCACCAGTGCGCGGCGGACTCCGGGCGCGGGATTGTCGACGATCTGCTGGACGAAGCCTTCCCAATGGCCGCGGATCGGCGCGGTGTCGATCTTGCCCGCGGCGACCAGCGGACGGATCAGGCTGCTGTCGAGCGTGCCGACGATGATGGCGTCGGTCCCGGTTCCCGCGGCCTCGGCCTTGCCGGCCACGCGGAGGAGGTCGGCGCCCAAATCGTCCGCCGCGTCGCGCACGCCCGGCTGCTCGTCCCCGGCCACCAGGATGCGCACCGCGCCCCCGCCGACGAGCTGCATCGCTCCCTGCGCACCCTGTTCGCAGACCGCCGCGGGGCCGGCGCAATCCTGCGCCATCGCGGCGGGCGAGGCGAGCAGGGCGACGAGCGCGAGGAGCAGCCGCTTCACGGGCGCACCGTGGTGGCGGCGAAGGCGGCGGCAATGGCGTTCTGCATGAGCTTGGGCTGCATCTGTGTGTCGTAGGGGCATGGTCGGTGGGGTTGTCCGTCTGTTCGGGGTTCGAAGCTCTGGAGCCAGCTGTATTTGTCGCTCATTCCCCAGACGAGCACGTCGCGAAGCTGGGGGTAGGCGAAGAGCAGGTCGAGCCAGCCGCGGCAATAGTCGGCGATCGCCTGGTCGCGCGCGGTCAGGCTGCCGGTCAGCCGGTCGCGCACGTCGAGTTCGGTGACCACCAGCCGGTAGCCCATGCCCACCACTTCGTCGAGGAAGGCGCGCCACGCGGGCGTCTGGTCGGCGATCAGCGTCGCGACCGGCGTGTTCGAATAGATGCCGATGTGGCTCTGGATGCCCAGCGCGTCGACCGGCACGCCCCGGCTGCGGAAGCCGCGGAGCAGCGCCAGCACGCCGGCGCGGTGCGCCGCGCTGCCTGCCTCCCAGCCCATATAGTCGTTGTAGACCAGCTCGGCGTTCGGCGCCTCCGCGCGCGCGGTGCGGAAGGCGAGGTCGAGCGTCGCCTGCGCGCCGCCCAGCGCCTGGCTCAGCGCAGTCTCGTAGAGCCCGCTCGTCGAAGGATCGACGGCTTCGTTGACTACGTCGTAGCTGACGATGCGACTGCCATAGCGGCGGCAGACGGTCTGGATGTGCGTGGAGAGGATACGCTCCGCCTCGGCGGTGCCGCTGCCGTAATTATGGCTCTCCGCCCAGGCGGGCATCCAGCGGCGCTGGTGCCAGAGCAGATTGTGCCCGCGCATCGCCAGCCCGTGCGCTTCGGCCCAGGCGAGCATCGCGTCGAAGCGGCTGAAGTCGAAGGTCGCGGCGTCGGGCCGGATCGACTGCCATTTGAGCTCGTTCTCGGGCACCAGGATCGCGCAGTCGCGCTCGAGCAGCGCGGCATAGGCGGGGTTGGCGAAGGAACCCGCATCGGCGCCGGGCAGGGACCACGCCACCGCCGAGCCGAACCGCATGCGCTTCGCGGCGGCCGCGCCCTTGATATCCGCCGCCGCCACTGTCGGCGGTGGAGCGGGAGTGGACGGGGCGGGCGTGGGCGCGGGCGTCACGACCGATCCGGTGCCGCCACCGCCGCCGCTGCACCCGCCCGCCGTCAGCGCGAGCGTCAGCGCAAGGGCCTCGCGACGGCTGAGACGATCCTCCATGACAGCTCTCCGACCTACGACTACGAGGGTCTTTGCCCCGCTTCGCATTGCTGATAGCGCTAACAGCTGTGCGCCGCCCAGTCGAGCGAAAGACAAGACTTGGCTCAACTATTAGAATAGCTTGGCACGTCGAGAGGAGAGAAGGCGATGGGGGACGGTCGAAGCCGCCGCGAGGTCTTGACGGGTTCGGGTGCCGCATTGCTGGCGGCGGCGCTGTCGGGACCGGCCTGCGCCCAGAGCACGCCGAAGCGCAAGCTCGGCTATGCGATCGTCGGCCTGGGCAATTACGCCACGCGCCAGATCATGCCGCGGATCAAGGATTGCGAGTTCGCGCGCCTCACGGCGCTGGTGAGCGGCACGCCCGAGAAGCTCGAGCGCTACGGCGCCGAATACGGCATCCCGAAGACGCATCGCTACAGCTACGCCAATTACGACAGCATCCGCGACAATCCCGACATCGACCTCGTCTACGTCGTGCTGCCCAATTCGATGCACGCCGAATATTCGATCCGCGCCAGCCAGGCGGGCAAGCATGTGCTGTGCGAGAAGCCGATGGCGATCTCCTCGGCGGAATGCGAGGCGATGATCGCCGCGGCCAAGAAGGCCAATCGCAAGCTGATGATCGGCTATCGCTCGCGCTTCGAACCTTACAACATGCATGCGATCGAGCTGGTACGCAGCGGCTTCGTCGGCCGGCCCACGCTGATCACCGCCGAACATGGGTTCTACGCCCAGCCCAACCAGTGGCGGCTCGACAAGCCGATGTCGGGCGGCGGATCACTGATGGACATCGGCATCTACAGCCTCAACGCCGCGCGCTATCTCGCGGGCGAGGAGCCGCTCGAGATCAGCGCGATGGAATCGACCGACAAAAGCGATCCGCGGTTCCGGACGGTCGAGGACCGGATCGACTGGCAGATGCGCTTCCCCTCGGGTGCGATCGCCAATTGCGTGTCGAGCTACAGCTCGGGGCACAACGCCTATCGCGCGACGGGCACCAAGGGCTGGGTCGGGCTCGACCCCGCCACGCCCTATCAGGGGCAGCAGATGTGGGTGCGCCAGAACGGCGAGACGAGGCAGGTCACGCTGCCTGCGCCGGCGAAGAACCAGTTCGTGGCGCAGCTCGATCACCTCGCCGAATGCGCGATCAACGGGCGCGAGCCCATCGTCTCGGGCGAGGAGGGGCTGCGCGACATGCGGCTCATCGAGGCGATCTATCGTTCGGCGCGCGAAGGCCGTGCGATCAAGCTGGGCGCCGCATGAAGCTCGGCCGACGGCAAGTGCTGGCTGCCGGCGCGCTGCTCTCGGCGCACGCCTGGGCTCCGGTCGCGGCCGAGGGGCGCCAGCGGCGCGACCACAGCCGCAGGATCAAGGCGCTGATCGCCGCGATGACGCTTCCCGAGAAGCTGGGACAGATGACCCAGATCCCCGGCGGGCGGCAGAAGGCGCTCAATTCGAAGCTCGACGCGGCGATGCTCGATCGCGTCCGGCGCGGCGAGATCGGCTCCTTCCTTCACGTCGCCGGCGCCGCGCCGCTGAAGAAGCTCCAGAAGGTCGCGGTCGAGGAATCGCGCCTCGGCATTCCGCTGCTCTTCGCGATGGACGTGATCCACGGCTATCGCACCGTTCTGCCCGTACCGCT
>DATLJJ010000111.1:0-4482 GCA_035538975.1 Sphingomonas sp.
CCTTCCTGCTGGTCGTGCTGGTGCTCGACACGGTGTACGGCGGCCCGACGCACCGCCCCGAGTGGATCCGCAAGTCGCGGAGCTATCCGATGCTCGAGGCGACGAGCGGCACGATCGCCGATTTCGTCGAGCGACGACGCAAGGGCGAGCCGGTGTTCGGCGGGGACGAGGACAATGCGAGCCTGACCGAAAAGGCCGACTGAGCCGGCACGGCGATCATTGCGGCGCGACGCCGAGCGAAGCGGGGCCGCCCGTCTCGAACCGGATCGGCGCCTCGACGGGCTCGAGCCGACCGTCAGCGAAGCGGAAGACGTGCAGCGACTTGTCGGCAATGCTCCCGGCGACGAGCGTCGGACCGCCGTCGATGAAGGCCACGCCCTGCGACCATGCGCCGAGATCGGCTTCGGCGCGGCGCACCAGCCGCCGTCCCTCGATCGACAGCAGGACCAGCTTGCTGGCCGGCGCATGGCGCGGGTCGCTCGTGGGAACGGTGCTCATGTTCTGGATCGCGGCGGCGGCCCAGCGGCCGTCGGACGAGCAGGCGACACCCTCCGGCGCGGGGCCGACCGTCGCGGTGTCGATCACGCGGGGGCGATCGCCGGCAAGATCGATGAGGCTTACGGTGTCGGCATCGCCGCTGACCACGCCGTAATTGGCGACCATCGCGAAGCCGCTGCGCCCGCAGATTGCGAGCGCGGCGGGGTAGACGCCCGCACTGAGCTCCGCGCGCGGCTGGGGCTTCATGCGGTTGCCCTCTATCGCGAACAGCCGGATCGCGTTCTGCCCGGCGAAGGTGAGCAGCACTGCGTCCCCCTGCGGCAGGAAGGCGGCCGCCAACGGACGCGCGCCCTTGGCGAAGCGGATCCGCTCGACGATCGAGGCGCGACCGTTCGCCACGCTCAGGATGGTGGCGCTGTCGTCGTCCGCATGGGGCACAACGAGCGTTCGGCCGTCGGGGCTGAGCGCGAGCGAGGCGGGTGCGGCGCCGAGCGCCAGGGTCTGGACGATCCGGGGGCGCGCCTGCGTCAGATCGATGACCGAGAGTGTGTCCGTCGGCACTATCCTGTCGGTCTGGCCGGAGAGGCGCGCGGTCGCGGCTGTGGCGAAGGCAGTCCGCAGGTCCGGGGTGAAGGCGATCGCGGAGGGCGGCCCCTGGAAGCTGATCGGAGCCTCGACTTCGCGCCTGCCGACGACGCGGCCGTCGCGGAAATCGAGGAAGACGATGCGGTCCGGTGCGGCCGCCGGCGGGGGCACGACCTCTCCGTCGATCATGCGCGCCTCGGCATCGAGGCCGACGCCGACGAGTTGCGCGTGCGCCGAAAGCGGCACGCACAGCAGCGAGGCGGCCAGCGCCAATACCGGTGTCTTCATTCTCCGCTCCCCGCTCGTTTCACCTGCGGCCCAAAGGGGCTGGGCGGAGGCCGTTTTGCTCCCTAAATGCCGGGATGTGAACGCGCCGCTTTACAACACCGAGATCCTGCGGCTCGCCGCGTCGATCCCCTTCCACGACCGGCTCGCCGAGCCGATGGCGAGCGTCGAGAAGCGCTCGCCGGTGTGCGGCAGCCGCGTGACGGTGGACGTCGAGGTGGATGCGGAGGGCCGCGTCTCGGCGCTGGGGATGCTGGTGCGGGCCTGTGCGCTGGGCCAGGCATCGTCGTCGCTGATGGCGATGCATGCGATCGGACGGTCGCCCGAAGAGCTTGCCGAGGCACGCGATCAGCTGACGGCATGGCTGGCCGGCGAGCGGCCCGGGGCGCCCGACTGGCCGGGGCTGGAGCTGTTCGCGCCGGCGCTGGAGCATCGCGGCCGTCATCCCTCGATCCGGCTCGCCTTCGAGGCCGCCGCCGAGGCGGCTGCCGAAGCCGCAGCGGAGGCGCGGGGCTGATGGAAGAGAGCAGCGGAATCTCCCTGCTTCGCGAAGGCGTGCCGCTGCTCGGCTTCGCGCTCGTCTTCGTCCTGCTGTTCCGCCGGCTGGGGCTGGGTGCCACGCTGGGCTTCCTCGTCGCCGGCGCGGTGGTCGGGCCGCAGGTGCTGGGGCTGGTGGGCGACGCCGAGGACAAGATGGGCATCGCCGAGCTGGGCATCGCGCTGCTGCTGTTCCTCGTCGGGCTCGAGCTGAGCCCCGGGCGATTGTGGCGGATGCGGCGCGACATCTTCGGGTTGGGCATGATGCAGGTGAGCGTCTGCGGACTGGCGCTGGCGGCAATCGTCTGGGCTGCGACGCACTTCTCGCTGGGCGCCGCGCTCGCGCTGGGGCTGCCGCTCGCGCTTTCGTCCACGGCGCAGGTGCTGCCGATGCTCCAGTCGGCCGGACGGCTGCGCACCGACTTCGGCGAGCGCGCCTTCTCGATCCTGCTGTTCCAGGATCTTTCGATCGTGCCGCTGATCACGATCGTCGCCGCGCTGTCGCGCAACCCTGCGCATCAGGGGCCGCCGGGATGGCAACTCGCGCTGTGCACGGTAGGCGCGATCGTGGGGCTGGTGATCGCCGGGCGCTATGTGCTGCGGCCCTTCTTCCGCCTGATCGGCGATCTGGGCGAACGCGAGATGTTCGTCTTCGCGGGGCTCTTCACCGTGATCGCGACGGCCGCGATCATGGAATGGCTGGGGCTCTCTGCGGCGCTGGGCGCCTTCATCGCAGGCGTGATGCTGGCGGATTCGCCCTTCCGCCACGAGCTGGAGGCCGATGTCGAGCCGTTCCGCGCGATCCTGCTCGGGCTGTTCTTCCTCGCCGTGGGCATGTCGCTCGACCTGCGCGCGATCGCCGACCAGCCCTTCTTCGTCGCAGGCATGGCGCTGGCGCTGATCGCGGCCAAGACCGGGCTGATCATGCTGCTGGCGATGCTCTTCGGCCTGCGGCGGCGGCAGGCCTTCGCGCTCGGCCTGCTGCTGAGCCAGGGCGGCGAATTCGGCTTCGTGCTCTTCGCCCAGGCGCGCGAGGCGATGCTGATCGAGAACCAGGCAGCGAGCGTGTTCGGGGCGATCGTCACCGTATCGATGGCGACCACGCCCTTCCTGATGATGCTGACGGCGCGGCTGCGCGCCGAGCCCGAGCCGAGCGCCGAGGGGCTGGAGGGGCCGCATGAGGACGGATCGAACGCGATCGTCGTGGGCTATGGCCGCTTCGGCCAGACGGTGGCGCAGATGCTGATCGGCCAGGGCATTCCGGTGACGCTGATCGACACCGACGTGGAGATGATCCAGACCGCCGGCGACTTCGGCATGAAGGTCTATTATGGCGACGGCACGCGGCTGGACCTGCTGCGCCAGGCGGGCGCCGAGCACGCCGAGCTGCTGCTCTTCTGCCAGGACGGCGACGGCATGGACACCGAGCAGCTCGAGGCGATTCACCACGCCTTCCCCAAGGCATCGATATTCGTGCGGGCCTATGACCGGCGCAGCGTGATGAAGATGAAGGGCGCGCCGATCGCTGGTTCGGTGCGCGAGCTGCTCGAGAGCGCGATCGTGATGGCGCGCCGCGCGATGGAGGCCGTGGGCGTCGACGGGCCGCAGATCGACCGGACCGAGGCCGAATACCGCCGCCGCGACTTCGAGCGACTCAACATCCAGAAGGAGACGGGAGACATCCGCGCGGCGCGCGACCGGATGTTCACTCATGCCAATCAGGCCGCCGCGGCCGAAGACGATATGGAGCCGAAGTGATGCTGGTGACGGTGCTGGCGGCGCTTTCGGGCGCAATCGCCGTGGCGGCGGGGGCTTTCGGCGCGCATGGCGCGAGCGGCGAGGCGGCCGAATGGCTGCGGACCGGCGGGCATTACCAGCTGCTCCACGCGGTCGCGGCGCTGGTGGCGGCGCGGATGGGCGCGAGCGTGCCGGCGTGGCTCTTCGTCGCAGGCGCGGCGATCTTCGCAGGGACGCTCTATGCGATGGCGCTGGGAGCGCCGCGCTGGCTGGGCGCAATCACACCGATCGGCGGCGCGGCGCTGATCGCGGGCTGGCTATGGCTCGCCTGGCACGCGCTGCGAGGGTGAGCGACTCGATGTACAGCCGTCTGCGGAGCGCGGCATTCTGGATCGCCGTCGCCTTTACGCTCGTCATGGCTTCGCTGCCGGCCCCTCCGCAGCTGCCGGGCGAACCGAGCGACAAGATACAGCACATATTGGCCTTCGCGGTGCTGACCGTGCTGGCGGTGCTCGCCTATCCCCGCGCTCCGCGGTGGCGGATCGCGGCGGGCCTGGCGCTGTTCGGCGCGCTGATCGAGGCCGTTCAGGCGATTCCGGTGCTCCATCGCAGCTCGGACTGGCGCGACTGGGTTGCCGACGCGGCGGCGGTCGGGTTCGTTCTCCTCCTGATAACGGGCATCCGGCCACTGCTGGGGCGCCGCGCGGGGGCCTGAACTGCTGCTTTGCGGGCGGCCGCATCTGGGCCAAGGTAGAGCCGCCGGAGAGGGCTGCATATGGCGTGGACGATTTGGTGCGGATCGGTGGCGGCGATGTCCGCCGGGCTGCTCGCCCTAGGGCC
>DATLJJ010000112.1:0-4366 GCA_035538975.1 Sphingomonas sp.
TCGGAAAGTTGCTCGCCGCTGATCACCGAGACCGCGATCGGCACCTCCTGAACGCGCTCCTGGCGCCGCCGGGCGGTGACGACGATCTCACCGGAGGAACCGCCATCACTGGCAGCCGACCCGTTTCCCTCCGCACTCGTCGTGGCCGGTGCGGGATCGGGCAATCGCTGTGATTGGGTTTCCGGGGCAGTGCTCGCGAGCAGCGCAAGCGTCAGCGAAGAAAGGCTCATCTCGAAATTCCCCTAGATTGCCGGCGCTCCAATTCCCACCGACACGATGGGGTTTAAATCAAACTCCTACTGAGTTGAAGGGAATTTGCGTTTGAGGACGCAAAACCAGAACTATCCGTCGCTTGAAAATCGTACCTCCCGCACCCAGATGGGGATTGCGCGGTGCCAGACGGGCCGCGCGGATCCGGCGCCGCGGCGATCCGGGTGCCGGAACGACGTTCAATTGCTCTCAGGAGGATTTGAAATGCGTCAGTTCGACTTTACCCCCTTCCGCCGTTCGACCATCGGCTTCGACCGGCTGTTCGACCTGCTTGAGGCCAGCGCACGCCAGGCCAGCGGCGAGAACTATCCCCCGTTCAACCTCGAGCGCCTCGCCGAGGACCGGTATCGGATCACGCTGGCGGTCGCGGGCTTCAAGTCCGACGAGATCGACGTGACCGCGCAGCAGAACCTGCTCCTGGTCTCGGGCAAGAAGCGCGAGGAGAATGAGAACAACCCGGGTTCGTACCTGCATCTCGGCATAGCGAACCGCAGCTTCGAGCGGCGCTTCGAGCTTGCCGACTTCGTGCGCGTCGAGAAGGCCGATCTTGCCGACGGCCTGCTCACGATCGAGCTGGTCCGCGAAGTGCCCGAGGCAATGAAGCCAAAGAAGATCCCCGTGAACACCGGCGGCCAGCAGGCGGCGGCGATCGAGCACCGCAGCGCGGCCTAGAAGCGACCACAGCTAGCGGCGCTTTGCTCCCTTTGGGTGCCGCAGCGGAGAGCGCCTGGACCCTTGGTCCGGGCGCTCTTTGTCTTAGTGTCGGGCGGGCAATCCCAGAAGCCAGGGCTTGGGCCCGCCGGTCGGTCGCGGTGTGCCGTCGATCCGCTCGGCGCGCAGGATCCTCACCGGCGGCACAATCATCTGGCCACGCATCGGTCCCCTGCCCCCGCCGGTCGGCTTGGAGAGGATCCGCCGCACCACGTCCATGCCGGTGACCACGCGCCCGAACGCGGCATAGCCGCGGTTGGCACCGCGCGCGTCGAGCGACGGGTTGTCGCCCACCATGATCGAGAAATTGCCCGTGGCCGAATCGGGGTTGCTGCCGTGCGCCATCGAGACAGTTCCATCCAGATGCCTGATCCCCGTCACGTTGGTCTGCTCGAGCGGGGGCGAAGGCAGGATTCGGCGCGCATCGGTGCCGATGCCGCCCTGGACGAAGCCGAATTTCGGATCGGTCTTGCGCCGCGAGGCGCGATAGAAGTCGGTCCCGTCGAGCCGCCCGTCGTCGACATAGGCGAGGAAGTTCGCCGTGGTCCTGGGCGCGCGCTTTGCGTCGAGCGCGAGGACGATCTGCCCCTCGGTCGTCACGATCCGCACGCGCACCATGCCCGGGATCGCGCGCGACTGCGGCGTCCCGGGTGCCGCGCCAGTGAGCGCAACGAGCGCAAGCGCGCCGAGCAGCGTCCGCCGCAGCACGGCTACCCTCAGACGAGCCGCGAGTGCTTGACCGCCGCCTCGACGAAGCTGGCGAACAACGGGTGCGGATCGAAGGGCTTGGACTTGAGTTCGGGGTGGAACTGCACGCCGACGAACCAGGGATGGTCCGGCCGCTCGACGATCTCGGGGAGCGAGCCGTCAGGCGACATGCCCGAGAAGACGAGGCCGCCCTTCTCCAGCACGTCCTTATAGTGCGTGTTCACTTCGTAGCGGTGACGATGGCGCTCGCTGATCTCGCCGCTGCCGTAGATCGAGGCGACCACGCTGTTGCCTGTCAGCTTCGCGGTATAGGCGCCGAGCCGCATCGTGCCGCCCAGATCGCCGCCTTCCTCGCGCTTCTGGAGGCCTTCGGCGGTCATCCATTCGGTGATCATGCCAACCACCGGCTCTTCCGTCGGGCCGAACTCGGTGGTCGAGGCCTTCTCCAGCCCCTGCGAGCGCGCGCCTTCGACGCAGGCCATCTGCATGCCGAGGCAGATACCGAAGAACGGCACCTTGCGCTCGCGCGCGAACCGGACGCCGGCGATCTTGCCCTCGCTGCCGCGCTCGCCGAATCCGCCCGGCACCAGGATGCCGTGCATCGGCTCGAGCGTCGCCGTGATCTCTTCCTCGTCGTCGCTCTCGAACAACTCGGCGTCGATCCAGCGGATGTTGACCTTGACGCGATTGGCGATGCCGCCGTGCGTCAGCGCCTCGGTGAGCGACTTATAGGCGTCGGGCACGCCCATATACTTGCCGACCACGCCGATCGTGACTTCGCCTTCCGGATTCTCGAGCCGGCTGACGATCTCGTCCCAGCGCGAAAGATCGGGCGCGGCGCCCGGATCGATCCCGAACGCCTTGAGCACTTCCACATCCAGCCCCTCACGGTGATACTGGAGCGGCACGGCGTAGATGCTTTTGGCATCGAGCGCGGGAATCACGGCCGAAGCGGGCACGTTGCAGAATTGCGCGATCTTGGCGCGTTCGCCGGCCGGCAGATCGCGCTCGGAACGGCACACCAGCACGTCGGGCTGGACTCCCAGTGCCGCGAGTTCGCGCACGCTGTGCTGTGTCGGCTTCGTTTTGAGCTCGCCCGCCGCGGCGATGAACGGCACCAGCGTGACGTGGATGCTGATGGTCTGGCCGCGGCCGAGATCGTTGCGGAGCTGGCGGATCGCCTCGATGAACGGCAGCGATTCGATGTCACCCACGGTGCCGCCGATCTCGCAGAGCACGAAATCGAGGTCGTCCGTCTCGTCCTGCGCGAACGCCTTGATCGCGTCTGTGACGTGCGGGATCACCTGCACGGTGGCGCCGAGATAGTCGCCGCGACGCTCGCGCTCGATGATCGTCTTGTAGATACGACCCGACGTGACGTTGTCCGACTGACGCGAGGCGACACCGGTGAAGCGTTCGTAATGGCCGAGGTCCAGATCGGTCTCGGCGCCGTCGTCCGTCACATAGACTTCGCCATGCTGATGCGGCGACATCGTGCCGGGGTCGACGTTGAGATAAGGATCGAACTTGCGGATGCGGACTCGATAGCCACGAGCCTGGAGCAACGCCGCGAGGCTTGCTGCCATGAGACCCTTGCCGAGCGAGGAGACCACGCCGCCGGTGATGAAGATGTACCGCGCCATGGGAGAGAACGCCTAACGTGTTTGAACGCGCGCCGACAAGCACCCGAATCCGGGTCGGCGCATATTTTTCGGTCAAGCTCCGGCGAAATCCGGAGCGGCGGAGCGCTTATTGCGCGAGCGGAACCTGCGAATTGGCAGGCGCGGCGGCATTGGCGGGCGCCGCGGCCGGAGCCGTTGCGTTGCCCTGCGCCCCGAACGGCACGGCGCCCGGCGCCGCGGTCGGCACGGCGGCGGGGGCTGCGGCGGCCGGCGCGCGCTGCAGCGTGGTGTCGATCTCGGTCGAGTGGCGAGTCGCGGCGAGCACCGCGAGGAAGATGCTCATCGCGATGAACAGCGTCGCGAGGATCGCCGTCGAACGCGTGAGGAAGTCCGCCGCGCCACGCGCGGACATCAGGCCCGAGGGGCTGCCGCCCGAGGTGAGACCGCCGCCCTCCGAGCGCTGCATGAGGATCACGGTCACCAGAAGCGCCGCGATGATGGCTTGGACGACGAGCAGGAAAGTGAACATTTATGCCGGACCTGTTGAGAAAGCGGCGACATAGGGGAGCAGACCCGCGCGATCAACCTGAGTCTGGCGAAGCCCGTGCTCCGCGCCGCCCGGAAGTGGACAAAGTACGCAGCCCAACGCGGGCGCGTGTGCGTGTGCGTGTGACGAGCGCCCTATCCTGCTTTGCGACTGGAGACTCCACCTCACTGGTTTGGCGTGGGAGCTCCGGGCCGCTTCGGAACCCGGATAACAGGGTCCGCGCCGCGTCCCGCAAAACAAAGCTGTAACATTTCGCCATCGCACTGAAACCCGAAGCCCTCGCCTGCGTTACTTATGTTGATCCCGGCAAGCGCGGGTCGCAGCGGATGAGTTGGTGCCGTGAACGCGATGATGGACCAGTCCCTGTCGTCCTGGAAGAACACGCTGATCGACTATGTGCGTTCGGGCGAGCCCGATCTCACCAATCGACAGATGGCGCTGCTGCTGCTTGTTTATCTCGACCCGGGGCCCCATACGGTGCGTGGACTGGCGCGCGCGCTGAATGTTT
>DATLJJ010000113.1:0-5007 GCA_035538975.1 Sphingomonas sp.
TCGAACCCTCGACCCCGACCTTGGCAAGGTCGTGCTCTACCCCTGAGCTACGCCCGCTCTGGCGTCTGGCCCCGTGCGGCAAGCGCTTCGGGGCGGGTGAGGCGCGGCCACTAGCAGCGGGTTTCGGACAGCGCAAGCCCCTTGATGCGATTCGGGAAAAGGCTTGGCGCGAAGCGGCGAAACGCCCACATAGCGCCGATCCCGATCCGCAATCTTTGCCGAGGAGCACCCCGTTGGCCACGCTTGGACTGAGCCCCGCCGAGAAGGAAGCCGTCGAAGCCTTCCGTCGCGACATCGTCGAGCCGTCGATGACGAGCCTCGTGATCATCGATTTCTGGGCCGAATGGTGCGGGCCGTGCAAGGCGCTGGCGCCCGTGCTCGACAAGATCGCCGAGGAATATGCCTCGAAGGGCGTCAGGCTCGCCAAGGTCGACGTCGACAAGAACCAGTTCATCGCCGCGCAATTCCAGGTGCGCTCGATCCCCACGGTCTATGCGATGTTCCAGGGCCAGCTCGTCGCCGATCTCTCGACCGCGCGTACCGAAAGCCAGTTCCGCACGATGCTCGACCAGATCCTGCGCCAGCTCCCCGTGCAGAGCGAGGATGCCCAGGCCGAGGCCGAGATCGAGCCGTTGATCGCGATGGGCGAGCAGGTGCTGGCCGACGGCGACAACGAGCGCGCGCTTTCGATCTTCGACCAGATTCTCGAGCTCGCGCCCGACCATCCGGTGGTGGTCGCCGGCCGCGCCCGCGCGCTGCTCGCGCTGGGCCGGCCCGAGGAAGCCGCCGCCGCGCTCGCTGCCATCCCCGAGGACGCGGCGAAGCTTCCCGAAGTCGAGCGCGCCCGGGCCGCAGTGAGCCTCGCGCAGGAAGCCCAGCCCGTCGACGATCTCGCGGGTCTTCGTTCGCGTGCCGCGACCGGCGACATGGAAGCGCGCTACGAGCTCGCCGGCGCGCTGATGGCGAGCGATCGCGACGGCGCCGCCGAAACGCTGCTCGAGATGATTCGCGAGGATCGCGAGTGGAACGAAGGCGCCGCCAAGGCGCGCCTGCTCAAGCTTTTCGAAGCAGTCGGGCTCGAGGATCCCTGGGTTTCCGCCCAGCGCCGCAAGCTCTCGGCGATCCTGTTCGGATGACCGTCACGCGCCTGTCGGTCTTCCCGCTGGCGGGCGCGCTGCTCTTCCCGCGGATGCAGCTCCCCTTGCACATCTTCGAGCCGCGCTACCGGGCGATGGTGTCCGACGCGCTCGCGCGCGACCGGCGCATCGGCATGATCCAGCCGCGCGATTCGGCCGAGCCGCCGGCGCTGTTCGACATGGGCTGCGTCGGCCGCATCGCCGACATCGAGGCATTGCCCGACGGCCGCTTCGATATCGTGCTCGAAGGCCTCGCGCGCTTCACCGTCCTGCGCGAGCTCGACGTGACCACGCCCTTCCGCCAGGTCGAGGCGGAGCTGGAGGACGCCGGCGATGCCGAGATTCTCGCGCTCGCCGAACGCGCCAGCCTCGAGATGGAGGCGCGCCGCTTCGCCGACGGGCTCGGCTATGCCGTCGACTGGGAGGCCGTCAGCCGGCTCGACGACGAAGCGCTCGTCAACGGCATCGCCCAGATCGCTCCGTTCGACGCGGCCTCCAAGCAGGCGCTGCTGGAGGCCGATTCGCTCAGCGACCGCGCCGCGCTGGTAGTCCAGCTCATGCAGTTCTTCGGCCGCCACGGCGAAGACCGGGCGACGTTGCAGTGACTTTCGATCCCTGGCTCCTCGAAAAGCTGGTCTGCCCCGCGACGCGCACTCCACTGCGCTACGACGTCGAGCGGCACGAACTGGTCTCGGATCAGGCCGGCCTCGCCTATCCAATCCACGACGGCGTGCCGGTGCTGCTGGTCGAGGCGTCGCGGAAGATCGACGGCTAATCCTGCTCCGTACCCCGGCGAAGGCCGGGGCCCAGTTGCCACGCACTCACGACGGCGCGAGCGTCTCGAACAGATCGTCCCATTCGGGATTCAGCCCTTCGATCTCGCGCAGCTTCCACAAACGCCGCCATTTCTTCATCTGAAGCTCGCGGTGTCGTGCCCCGTCGAGGCTCTCATAGGCTTGGTACCAGACGAGCCTGTGACAGCCGTGTTCTTTGGTGAAACCATCGACGACCCCATTGCGGTGCTCCCACGCGCGCTTCGGAAGGTCCGATGTAACGCCCAGATAGATCGTCCCGTTTCGACGGTTTGCCATGATGTAGACGAAGCCGAATTTCTTCATCTCGTTCGCCCCGCAACTGGACCCCGGCCTTCGCCGGGGAACAATTAGCGAACATATATGGAGAGCTCGCTCGAGTCTACGCCGTCACCCCCTGCAGCAGCTTCGGCACGTCCCCGCTTTCGCCGCGCGCCTCGCTCATGAACCAGTCCTTGAGCGGCGGCAGCTTGTCGACTGCCGACAGCCCGAAGCGCCGGACAGCACTCGCGGTCCTGCCCGGCACGCCGAACAGCCGCGTCAGCCCGTCGGTCGCCGCCGCCACCATGAAGGTGTCGAGCCCGCGCCAGCGCTGGTAGCGCGCGAGCAGCTGCGGGTCACCGAGGTCCAGCCCCAGCCTTTTGCCGTCGACCAGCACCTCGACGAGCGTCGCCACGTCGCGGAAACCCACGTTGACGCCCTGCCCCGCGATCGGATGGATGCCGTGCGCCGCGTCGCCCACCAGCGCGAGCCGCTCTGCGGTGATCCGGGCTGCATGGTGGAAACCCAACGGATAGCTCGACCGCGCCGACAGCGGCCCGAGCTTGCCCAGGAAGCCTCCCATCTTCTTCTCGGCCTCGGCCAGATAGGCGCGCGGGGAAATCTTCATCATCCCCGCCGCCTCGCTCGCCTTGACGGTCCACACCACCGCCGAGCGATGGCCGTCCGCGTCGTCGAGCAACGGCAGGATCGCGAACGGACCCTGCGGATAGAATATCTCGAAGGCGATGTTCTCGTGGCTACGCTCATGCCCCAGCGTCGCGATCATCGCGGCATGATCGTACTGCCAGCGCGCGGTCTTGAGCCCCGCGGCCTCGCGCGTCGGCGAATTGCGGCCCTCAGCGGCCACGAGCAGCGGCGCGTGCACGACCGCCCCCGAATCGAGCGTCGCGGTCACGCCGGTGGCCCCGCGTTCGACCGACACTGCCCGCGTCTTCATCCGCATATCGGCGCCGGGTGCCGCTTGCGCCGCTTCGAACAGCGCGGCGCGCAGCACGCGATTCTCGAACATGTGCCCCAGCGCGCCTTCGCCCGCGTCGGGCTTGAAGTCGAGCTTGCCCGGATCGAGCCCGTCGGAGACGCGGATGCCCTCGATCGGGCAGCCCTTGCCGACGAGCCGCGGCGCGACGCCGATCGCCTCGAACATCCGCATCGGCGCGCTGGCGATCGCCGAAGCGCGCCCGTCGAACCCCGCTGCCAGGATCAGCTCGGGGTCGGCCGGGTCGACCACGATCGAGGTGAGGCCATGCGCATCGAGCGCAACCGCGAGCGCGCTGCCGACCAGCCCGCCGCCCAGGATGAGTACGTCCGCGCGATCCATGCTCCCGCACTAGCGCTGCGCCCTGCGGGCTACAAACGCTTTCCTACATGCCAATGTTCTGTTATTGTTCTCTTCGATAGCGATTCGAAGACCGGCGCGTCGGGCTGGGCGGAGGAAAAAACCACGGGGAGGGTGTAATCTTTGTAATCTTCCGAACTGTCATCTTCCGCGGCGGAGCGGGGAAGCTTGACGGCGGACTCGCCGCAAGCGATGATTCCGCTCGCACCCCCTGACAATCCGGAGGCTGGACGATGGCGTCCCGCGCACAACCGTCGCAACTGCGCGACACGATGAAGGCCGGCGCGCGCCGCAGCGGCGCGCTGATCGGCGGGACGATCCTTTTCCTGCTGACGATCGCGGCGGTGCTCGCGCTGCTCACCTATCATTCGCAGGATCCTTCGCTGAACACGGCCTCGGGGGGGCCTGCGCACAATCTGCTCGGCACGCCCGGCGCCTGGACCGCCGACCTGCTGCTGATGCTGCTCGGCCTGCCGGTGGCGCTGTTCGCGCCGGTTGGGCTGATCGTCGCGCACCGGCTGTGGCGCGATCTTCCGGTGGGCAACTGGCGGGGAATGCTGCGCGGCGTCGCGATCGGCGTGGTGCTGCTCTCGACGGCGCTTTCCTTCTTCTCGAGCGATTCGGTGCTGTGGCTCGTCGGCGGCTGGGGCGGCGTGATCGGGCTCGCGATCGCCGGGCTGTTCAACTGGGGAATCGCCTTCATCGGCCAGCCCGAGATCGAATTCTGGATCGTGCGCGGGCTGGGGCTCGTCTTCGCGCTCGCCGGGCTGTGGATCTGGTCGCGCAGCCTCGATTTCCGTCCCTCCGAGACTCCGCTCCGCCTTCCCAGCTTCAAGGGGACCCCGCGTCAGCAGCGCCTCGCCGCGCCCGAGCCTGACCTGCGCGACACCGGCGACCTTCGCGAGCCGCGCGAGTCCCGCGAGCCGCGCAAGCTGGTGGTGCCGGACAACCGTCCGGGTCCGGTGATCGCCGACCGCACGATCGCGCCAAGCCCCGCGCGCACCAGGTCGCCCGAGCAGACCAGCCTCGATTTCAAGGACAGCTACAAGCTGCCCCCGCTCGATCTGCTCAAGGCCGCGCCGCCTAACCAGAACGCCGCGATCGACAAGGCCGCGCTCGAGCGCAACGCGCGCCTGCTCGAAAGCGTGCTCGACGATTTCCATGTGAAGGGCCAGATCGTCGAAGTCCGCCCCGGCCCGGTCGTCACCATGTACGAGCTCGAGCCCGCCTCGGGCATCAAGGCGAGCCGGGTGATCCAGCTCGCCGACGACATCGCGCGGAATATGAGCGCGATCTCGGCGCGTGTCGCGACGATCCCCGGCCGCACCGTCATCGGCATCGAGCTCCCCAATGCCAAGCGCGAGGCGGTCAACCTCCACGAACTGATCGGCAGCGAGGCATTCGAATCGCAGGGCGCGTCGCTGCCGCTCGTGCTCGGCAA
>DATLJJ010000114.1:0-3046 GCA_035538975.1 Sphingomonas sp.
AGGCGCGGCCGGCTATCTGCTGAAGGATGCCTATGCGATCGATCTGATCGACGCCGTCAACGACGTGATGGCGGGCAAGTCGCCGATCTCGTCGAGCATCGCTCGCGTGCTGGTGCGGCGGCTTGCGGGCCAGGAAGAGACCGGGCGGCCGCACATCCGCCAGTCCGATCTCACCGCGCGCGAAATGGACATACTCTGGGGCATCGCCAAGGGCTTCACTTATGGCGAGATCGCCGATCGGTTGGCGATCTCGCGCCAGACCGTTCCGGTCCACATCCGCAACATCTATCGCAAGCTCGCGGTGAGCAACCGGTCGGAAGCGGTGTTCGAGGCGACGCAGCGCGGGCTGCTCAGGATTTGAGCGGGGCGGGGAAGGGGGCGGCGCCCGGAAGGCGCGGATTGCCTGCGTTTGCGACGTTCGCGGCGCTGGCGACGATGCTCGTGCTGATCGTGTCGCTGACACTGTTCGCGCATCTGCCCGAACCCCGAGGAGCGCTCCGCATCGATCGGGCGCAGGCGGCGGTCGACGGCGCGGCACCAACGCCCGTGCGTTTGCCGCATGCCTGGCCGCGTCGGACATCGGCTGGCCTCGCGAGTGCCGGCTATCGGATGGATTTCGATTGGGTGGGCGATCCCGCGCGTCCGCAGGCGATCCTGCTGCCGAAATCGCGCCTGGAACTTCGGGTGTTTCTCAACGGACGGGAAATCCCGCTCCAGCGGGCGACGGCATGGGCCGATCCGATCACGCGTGTCGCCATGCTCGGACGGATTCCACCCGGATGGCTTCGCGCCGGTGCCAACCGGATCGAAATTCATCAGCAAAGGCACGCCGGATCGCGACCGGGCTATCTCTCGCCGCTCTACCTCGGCGACGCGGAGACCGTCGCGGCCAACTATCGGCTCCGCGCCTTTCTGGGGGATCAGCTTCGCGTCGCCATGATCGCCGTGCATCTGCTGTCGGTGGTCGGCGCGATGGCGATCGCGCTGTTGCGTCCGCAGGATCGCATCTTCGGCTGGTTCGCAGTCGCGGGGACGAGCAGCCTCATTGCCGGTCTGCTCGAACTTTCGCCGCTCGGGCTCGTCGACGAGAATTGGCAGAACCGTCTCATGCTGCTGCCGGCGCTGATCACTGCGACGTCGGCGCTGGGGCTGGCGCGCGCTGCGACGGGTGCGCGGTCTGCACGCTGGCTCCGCGGATTGTTGCTGGTGCTGCCTGCGCTTCTTTTCCTCGGCTACGCGGCCGAATTGCCCTTTGCGTTGCTCGCCCTGTTTGCCGGCGGGATTGCGCTCGGCCTCATCGGTGCCGCCACTTTGGTGCTGTTCCGCGATTATCTCCGTAGCCGGCGGCGCGAGAATGGCGTGCTGGCAGCGGCATGGATGTTCTTCCTCTGGATCGCCTTGCTCGACATCGGCACCGGCTCGGGACTGGTCGATCGCGGCATGCTGCTGCTTCCCTATGCCATCCCGATCATGGCGCTGGCGCTGGCAGCGATCTTTCTGACGCGCTTCATCACCGCCACCAACCGCCTCGACGCCGCGAACGAGACGCTCAAGGAGAGGCTCGCGGAGCGTGAGGCGGAACTCGCCGAACTGCATGTGCAGGAACGCGCATTGGCTACCAGGTTTGCGCGCGAGCAGGAACGTCAGCGATTGATGCGCGATCTGCACGACGGCCTTTCCGGGCATATCGTTTCAATCATAGCGCTCGCCGAGCGGGGCAAGCAGTCCGATATCGAGCAGGCGGCGCGCGAGGCGCTCGACGATCTCCGCCTTGTCATCCAGTCGCTCGATATCGGCAGCGAGGATCTGCCGGTCGTGCTCGGCTATTTCCGAGAGCGGATCACACCCTTGTTCCGGCGCCTTGGCATCGAACTCAAATGGTCGACGGTGCCGGCTCCGGTGATCGACGGCCTCACGCCGGCTACCGCGCTGTCGTTGCTGCGGATCCTGCAGGAAGCCGTGACCAATGCCATCCGCCACGGCCCTGCGCGCTGCGTGAGCATCACCATAGGCGCGAGCGAGAGCGGGGGGACCGAGATCTCGGTCGAGAATGACGGAAGGAGCACGCCGGTAGACGAGGGGGGCAAGGGGAACGGTCTGCGCAACATGCAACATCGTGCCGAATTACTCGGCGGCCGGATCGAGCTGGTGCCTTCCCGGATCGGCATGCGACTTCGGCTCATCTTGCCGCCCAGTCTTACTGGGGCGAGGGTTTCGCTCGATGAGCAGTGAGCAGTTGCGATTCACTGACGTGGCGGTGCGGGCGAGCGCCTGGTGGTGCGCTTCCCGGTCGCTGCAAAGAGTCGAGGACGGCTGCATGGAATAGCCTTTCGACGGAGGGAGGAGGTCAGCCCTTCTTGGGGGGGTGCGCCTGCGGCGCACCCTTCAGCGAGGGACTGGAAGCATGGGCAGGCTCGGCAGCACGTACCAGAAGGTCGCGCCCGCATGGTCGGCGAGCCGCACCGATCCTGCGTGTCGCGCCAGAGCCAGATCATGCCGAGGATTCAGACCAGAGGCAGCGAGGCGATCAGCGCGCCGAAGCCGGGGTTGCGCTTGGCGGCCTCGGAGACCGCGATGATGATGACCGCGGACACGCCGGCCTTGACGAGCAGATAGAGCATCATCGCACCTCGATCGTGACATGGGCGAGCTCATGAACAGGCTCGAGGCGCTTGCGGATCTCTGCCGTCAGGCGCGGGCCGGCCACGTCGAGGATCGCGGCGTGCGCGCCGGGTCCCACCTGCCAGACGTGAAGGTCGACGATGCGAAGATCGCCCGGACCTTCGACGCAGTCGCGGATCCTCTCTACCAGATGCGGATCGGTCGTGTCGAGCAGCACCGCCGCGGTGTCGCGCATCAGCGACCAGGACCAGCGCGCGATCACGACCGCGCCAACGATTCCCATCGCCGGATCGAGCCAGATCCAGCCGAGATAGCGGCCGGCGACCAACGCGACGATTGCGAAGACCGAGGTCAGCGCGTCGGCTAGCACATGGAGATAGGCCGCACGCAGGTTGTTGTCGGCGCCGTGATGATGCCCGTGCTC
>DATLJJ010000115.1:0-2254 GCA_035538975.1 Sphingomonas sp.
GCATCAGCGCAAGAGCAAGGCCGGGGGAGTGGCTCGTCAGTCCCATTGCATGGGTGATCAGCCCGACGATCAGCGGAACACCGATCATCGTCCAGGCCGTAGCCGTTACGACCAGCGCCGGCCTGCGGAGATGGCCGTGCAGCGCGGCGAAATCGACGCGCATGAAGGAGATGCAGAGCAGAAGGACAATCGCCTCGGTGACGTAAGGGCGCAGCAACGCCCCAAGTGGCGGCACCGCGACTGCGATGAACGCGACGGCGGCCACCGCACGGGTGCCCTGGCCGCCGAGCCATGTCAGGCCGCGCAGGGGAAGAGCGAAGATGGATTGGAGAAAGGAAGTCATCTTGAGTGTGGCATCAGTCCAACCCGTAGCCCGAATGAGCGCGGCGATATCCGGAAGAAGCTATTGCCGCGGTAAGAGCGGTCCCGCAGGTTGCTGCGCTCATGTGGGAGGGGACTGCTGTCAGCCCAATCCTTTCAGCCAGGCGCCGATCTCGCCGACAGCAACATTGGCCTTTGCCAGCAGCTTGCCCATCGTGAAGAAGCCGTGGAATTGGCCGGGATAGTGCTTGGTCGTCACGGGCACGCCGGCCTGCCTGAGGCGGTCGGCGTATTCGTCGCCTTCGTCACGCAGGGGATCGGCACCGGCGGTCAGCACATAGGCCGGCGGCAGGCCGGCAAGGCTTTGCGCGCGCGCCGGCGAGGCGCGCCAGTCGTGGATGTCGGCCGCGCTGTTGAGATAGTGATCGCGGAACCAGCGGATCACCGAGTGGGTCAGGAGCACGCTGGTCTCGGGCTCGCTGTGGGAGCCGTGCGTCATGGCGAAATCGGTCGCCGGATAGATCAACACCTGGCCTGCGAGCGCAGGGCCGCCGGCATCGCGCGCCGCGAGTGCCACGACCGCGGTGAGATTGCCGCCGGCGCTGTCGCCGCCGATCGAGAGGCGCGAGGCGTCGATGCCGAGCTCGCGCGCGTTCCCAGCGACCCATTGCGTTGCGGCGACGGCGTCCTCTGCGGCAGCGGGAAATTTGTGCTCGGGCGCAAGCCGATAGTCGATCGAGATCACGATCAGCGCACCTTCGACCGCAAGCTGGCGGCAGACGACATCGTGAGAGTCGAGGTCGCCGATCACCCAGCCGCCGCCATGGAAGAATACCAGCGCCGGCGACAGGCCGTCGCGCTGGCGCGGTTCTTTGGGCACGTAGAGGCGGGCGGGGATCACGCCGTGCGGCGCCGGGATCGCCAGCGGTGCGACGCGGGCGAGCTCCGGCGCATCAGGGTTGGTGGCAAAGCGGGCCTGCGAATAATAGGCGCGTGCTTCCGGAGCTGTCAGCGTCTCGTAGGCAGGGCGGCCGGCCTCCTGGAATGCCTTGTAGACGGCAGCGGCATCGGGATCGAGCACAACGGGCATGAACGGGGACCTCGGGGTTTCCAGTTATCATTGGGTGTCATTTTCGGGCGACGCCCGCCCTGGCCTGGTGAGGGGCTCATGACTATCCCATCCGGCAGCTGGCCTGGCCAGACCGCGCCGGGAAGGGCAGGGATGCCGCCCTTTCCCCGCCGTATTCGGCGTGTTAACCGGAGGGCCTGCGAGCGGCGGTATCCCCTGTAGAATGTCCAACAAGCCCGATTCGCTGTTGAAGCCGCGCGAGATGTTTCGAACCTTTACCCTGACAGGCCTTGCGGCACTGCTGGCCGCCACCGCACTCACGGTCGCGACGCCGGCTCAGGCGCAGATCGGCACGATTTTCTCCGACCCGCCGCCGCTACGGCCGCCGGGCAGCATTCCGCGCGGCCAGCCGCAGCAGATCCCGGAGGACGACGAGGAGGTGCCGGAACTGCCGCCGCAGGGCCGTGTGCTGCCGTCGCGCCCGATGCCGCTGCCCCCGGGCCGCCAAGGTAACGTGATGCCGGGGCCGGTCGAGAGCCAGCCGCTGGCCCCGCCGCCGGGCTCCACCCTCGCGCCCCCGAACCAGCCGCCTTCCGCGGCGATCACCCCGTCCGGTCCGCAAGGCGTCCCCGGTCAGCGCCAGCCCCAGCAGAAGGGCGCGCCGGGCACTGTCCCGCAGACGCCGGCGAGCCTGCAGCCGGGCGACGAGGTCGTTACCGAGCCGCCGGCCCAGAAGATCGCGAACAAGAAGGCGACCTTTTCGGGCCTCGACAAGATCACCGGGCGCATCATCAATTTCGACGAGGAGATCGGCGAGACCGTCCAATTCGGTGCGCTCCGGGTCAAGACCGACGCCTGCTATAC